>NZ_JBHYPE010000025.1:0-111366 GCF_042746015.1 Streptomyces sp. NPDC058773 | reverse complement strand
CCGAAATTGTTCCCGGTGAGGGGCCGTGCAGTAGTGGTGTGCCGCGAAGCGGCGGGATGGTTGTCGCAGAACCCTTCCGGCTCTGTGGCAACTCGGAGAACACTACGGATGGGCCCAGGCCGTGTCAACTCGCGTCAGTCAAGGTCACTCAGACGCCCGTCGGCGTCCGGCTGGGCGTCCTCGACGCGGCGCAGGAGGCGGGTCAACACCTGGCCGAGGAGCTGGCGTTCCTCGCTGGAGAGGTCCTGGAGGAGGTCCTCCTCGAAGACCGACGCCAGGCGCATCGCCTCGAGCCACTTCTCGCGGCCCTCGTGGGTCAGCTCGACGATCACGCGGACGCGGTTGGTCTCATCGCGCTCCCGGGTGACCAGACCCTCGCTGGCCATGCGGTCGATGCGGTGGGTCATGGCCGCCGGCGTGAGGCCCAGGCGCTTGGCGAGTTCGCCGGGGCCCAATTGATAGGGGGCTCCGGAGACGACGAGGGCCTTGAGGACTTCCCATTCGGCGTTGCTCAGGCCGAGTGTGCTGGTCTGTCGTCCGTAGGCGACGTTCATCCGCCGGTTGAGGCGCTGGAGCGCGGAGACGACCTGCTCCACCTGGGGGTCGAGGTCCTGGAATTCGCGCTGGTAGGCGGCGATCTGTTCCTCGAGGCTCGGCTCGGCAGCGTCGGCGGCCGCATCGGAGGGCTCAGGCATGCGGCGCAGTATGGCATGGAAGTCATTGGCGTTGAAGTTCTTCAACGTGTACTCTTTAACTTCGAACTTTAGAGTTGAAGTCTTCAGGGTGAGACTGTCCGGCCTCCGGCCCGGTCTCGCCCTGGTGTCTGTCCCGGCTCCTGGTTCTCCCCTTGTTCGTCTGACGACCTGACCTAGGTAGGTGAGTGTGACCACCGCGATGGGCGCCGCGTTGCGCCGGATCCAGCTCGGGAACGCGCTGAGTGCGTTCGGGAACGGCTTCACCGTTCCGTATCTGTACGTCTACGTGGCGAAGGTGCGGGATCTTGGTGCGAGCACGGCCGGTGTGGTGCTGGCGATGCTGGCGGTGGCCGCACTGGTCGTCCTGCCGCTGACCGGTCGGGCGATCGACCGGCGCGGACCGCTGCCGGTGGCCCTCGTGGGTGCGGTCGCCGCCGCCGTCGGTTCCCTGGGGCTGGGGCTGTCCGCCACGGAGCCGATGGTCATCGCGGCGGCCGTCGCGCTCGGCGCCGGGATCGCGGTGATCCAGCCGGCGCTGGCGACGATGATCGTGTGGTCCTCGACGACGCTGACCCGGTCGCGGGCGTTCGCCACCCAGTTCTTCCTGAACAACCTGGGGCTGGGCGTCGGTGGGCTGGTCGGCGGGCTGCTGGTCGACGAGACGCAGTCGTCGAGCTTTGTGCGGCTGTTCGCCATCGAGGCCGCGATGTTCCTGGTGCTCGGTGCGGCGGTGGCGACCGTACGGCTGCCGCGCGGGCCGAAGGTCGAGGACGCGGTGCCGACCGAGGAGCGGGCGAAGGGCGCCTGGCGGGCCCTGTTCGCCGACCGGCGGATGGTGTGGCTGTGCGTGCTGGGGTTCGTGCTGTTCTTCGCCTGCTACGGGCAGTTCGAGTCGGGGCTGGCGGCGTACGCCACCGAGGTCACCCGGATCGCGCCGGCGAGCCTGGGCATCGCGCTCGCGGCCAATACGGCGGCGATCGTGGCGGCACAGTTCGTGGTGCTCAAGCTGGTCGAGCGGCGGCGCCGTAGCCGGGTGATGGCGCTGGTCGGGATGGTCTGGACGGTGGCGTGGCTCGCCGCGGGGCTGTCCGGCCTGGTGCACGGCGCGCAGACGGTGGCGACGACGCTGCTGATCTCGACGTACGCGCTGTTCGGCATAGGTGAGTCGATGCTGTCCCCGACGCTGGCTCCGCTGGTGGCCGATCTGGCGCCGGCCTCGCTGATCGGCCAGTACAACTCGGCGTTCGCGCTGGTCAAGCAGCTGGCGCTGGCGGTCGGTCCGGCGGTGGGCGCGCTGATGGTGGGGCACGGGATGTACGCGGCGTACATCGGCATGCTGGTGGTCTGCGCGCTGGGGATCACCGGGCTGTCGTGGCGGCTGGGGCGGATGCTGCGGCCGGAGCAGGACAATCCGCACCGTGCGGTGGCGGCGGTGCCCGCGGCGCGGGTGCCGGCCGAGGCGGCCGCGGTGCCCTGCGGGACCTGAGAATCCTGTGGGACCGGCGAGTCCTGAGCGAGCCTGAGGGGCACGGCCCCGGCAGCGGTCCCGTCGGGCCGGTGCCGGGGCCGTTGTCGTACGGCTAGCCGCCCGGCAGTGCGAATTCGCACCAGACGGCCTTGCCCCCGCCCGGGGTGCGGCGGGAGCCCCAGGACGAGGCGATGGTGGCGATGATGGAGATGCCCCGGCCCGCCTCGTCGACGGGCTCGGCGCGGCGGCGGCGCGGGAGGTGGTCGTCGCCGTCGGTGACCTCGACGATCAGCCGGCGGTCCGTACGGCGCAGGCGGAGCCGCATCGGCGGGGTGCCGTGCTGGAGGGAGTTGGCGACCAGTTCGCTGGCGGCCAGGACACCGAGGTCGTGCAGCTCGGGGGAGAAGCGCCAGGAGGCGAGGACGCCGGAGGCGAAGGCGCGGGCGCGCGGGGCCGCTTCCGTGCCGCCGTGGAGTTCCAGGGCGGCGTTGTGGAACAGCTCGGCGTCGTGGCCGGTGCGGGCGGGGTGCTGGAGGACGAGGATGGCGACGTCGTCGTCATGGGTGGCGGTGATGCCCAGGGAGCGCAGCAGCCGGTCGCAGACGATCTCGGGGGCGCCGGCGGCGCCGGCGAAGGCGCGCTCCAGGGCCTCGACGCCGTGGTCGATGTCCTTGTCGCGGCGCTCGACGAGGCCGTCCGTGTAGAGGACGGCGCTGCTGCCGGGGCCGAGCGGCACCGATCCGGAGGTGTGCAGCCAGCCGCCGGTCCCCAGGGGCGGACCGGTCGGCTCGGCGGCGCGGCGGACCGTGCCGTCGGGGTCACGGACGAGGATGGGCAGATGGCCGGCCGAGGAGTAGACCAGGCGGCCCTCGTTGGGGTCGTGGACGGCGTAGACGCAGGTGGCGATCTGGCTGGCGTCGATCTCGGCGGCCAGGCCGTCCAGGAGCTGCAGGACCTCGTGCGGCGGGAGGTCGAGGCGGGCGTAGGCGCGGACGGCGGTGCGCAGCTGGCCCATGACGGCGGCGGCGCGCACCCCGCGGCCCATGACGTCGCCGATGACCAGTGCGGTGCGGCCGGCGCCGAGGGTGATGACGTCGTACCAGTCGCCGCCGACCGCGGCGTCCGTGCCGCCGGGCTGGTAGGTGGCGGCGACGCGGAGGTCGTCGGGCTGCTCCAACTCCTGGGGCAGCAGGGAGCGCTGGAGGGTGACCGCGGCCTCGCGCTGGCGGGCCTCGCTGGCGCGCAGCCGCTCGGCGGACTCGATCTGGTCGGTGACCTCGGCGCCGAAGACCAGGACGCCCTTGTGCGGGGCGACGCAGGCGACCTCGGGGTCGGGGGCCGGGCCGCTGGCGGCGACCTCGATCGGGGTGCAGGTGAAGGTGTAGTAGGCGTCGCGGGTGCGGTCGCCGCCGGCGCCGCCGGGGACCTTGCGGGACTTGACCGTACGGGGTTTGCCGCTGCGCAGGACCTGGTCCATCAGGGGGAGCAGGCCGAGGGCGTCGAGTTCGGGGAGGGCTTCGCGGGCGGTGTGGCCGGCCGGGCGCGGGCCGAAGACGCCGGCGTAGGCGCCGTTGACGTAGGCGAGGCGGTGCTCGGGGCCGTAGACGACGGCGACCAGGGCGGGGATGGTGCCCAGGATGTCGTGGACGGAGAGCGCGTCGACGGTGGGCGGCAGGGTCGCGGGGATGCGGTCCCGGGCGGGGGCCGGATCGGTGTGTTCGGCGCGGGCCGCGGGGACGGAGCCGGTGGTGGCGGCCGTCGGGGCGGACGGGGGTGCCGCGTCCGCCGCCGGGGGCGTGCCGGGCGGCGTCGGGGCGGCCGTGGTCGGGGTGGCCGGCGTGCCGGGTGCGGCGCGGTCGGACCGGGCGGCGGCGCGCCGCTGTGTGCCGGGGAGTTTGGCGCTCCAGCGCGTGAAGATCACGGAGGGGTACCTCTTACTTCGCGTCGTCGCGCGGGATCGGGCCGTCGGCATGGCGGGACCTCCCGGCCGGGTGCCGGGGGACGGTCGGCTGGGGACGCTCTCGGCGCCCTTTTGCGGAATGCAGCAAACGTCCTGAATCCTCGTGATTGTCACTCTTTGCAGATACGAGCCCACCCATGGTCACACGTCCAGTGTGGCCGACCGGACGGACATCCGTCAGACGCCGGGGTGCTGCTGTGGAGTTCCGCGCTCCGGAACATCCGGCCGCTCCAGGGCCGATGGCACGTCAACTCGTGTGGGGGTACGGCGCGTCAACTGGCTTCGTTGTGCCGGCCGGTCCCCGCGGCGAGTTCGAACTCGGCGCGCGGGTTCTCCAGGGAGCCGAGCGAGACGATCTCGCGTTTGAACAGGCCGGCGAGGGTCCATTCGGCGAGCACCCGGGCCTTGCGGTTGAAGGTCGGCACCCGGCTGAGGTGGTAGGCGCGGTGCATGAACCACGCCGGGTAGCCCTTCAGCTTGCGCCCGTAGATGTGCGCGACGCCCTTGTGCAGCCCCAGGGAGGCCACCGAGCCGGCGTATTTGTGCGCGTAGTCCACGATCGGGCCGCCGCGCACCGACGCCGCGATGTTCTCGGCGAGGACCTTGGACTGACGGACGGCGTGCTGGGCATTGGGGGCGCACAGGGGGCGGGGCCCGTCGGAGCCTGCGGGCGGCTCGGCCGTCACGTCGGGGACCGCGGCCGCGTCCCCGGCGGACCAGGCGTGGTCGACGCCGTCCACCTGGAGCGCGGGGGTGCACCGGACGCGGCCGTGCTCGTTGAGCGGCAGCTTGGTCGCGGCCAGGATGGGGTGCGGTTTGACGCCCGCGGTCCACACCAGGGTCCGGGTCGGGAACCGGGAGCCGTCGCTGAGCTGCACGATCCGCTTCTCACAGGACTCCAGCCGGGTCTCCATCCGTACGTCGATGTTGCGGGCCCGCAGCTCCCGTACGGCGTAGCGGCCCATCTCCGGGCCCACTTCGGGCAGGATCCGGTCCGTCGCCTCGACCAGAATCCACTTCATGTCCTCGGGCCGGATGTTGTGGTAGTAGCGGACGGCGTAGCGGGCCATGTCCTCCAGTTCGGCCAGCGCCTCCACGCCCGCGTAGCCTCCGCCGACGAAGACGAAGGTCAGCGCGGCGTCGCGGACGGCGGGATCGCGGGTGGAGGAGGCGATGTCGAGCTGTCCGAGGACGTGGTTGCGCAGGCCGATGGCTTCCTCGACCGTCTTGAAGCCGATGCCGACGTCGGCCAGTCCGGGGACGGGCAGGGTGCGGGAGACCGAGCCCGGCGCGAGGACCAGTTCGTCGTAGACCACCTCGATGGCGCCGTTGCCGGTCTCCTCGGCGGCCAGGGTGGTGATGGTCGCCCGGTGGTCGTCGTGGTCGATGGCGGTGACCTCGCCGATGACGACCGTGCACTGCGGCAGCACCCGGCGCAGCGGTACGACGACATGGCGCGGGGAGATCGAACCGGCCGCGGCCTCGGGCAGGAAGGGCTGGTAGGTCATGTACGGCTCGGGGTCGACCACGACGACCTCGACGGTGCCCTGCCGCAGTTCCTGCTTCAGCTTCCGTTGCAATCGCAGGGCGGTATTCATCCCCACGTAGCCACCGCCGACAACGAGAATGCGCGTCACGTCTTCCGAAGACAGGGTCTTCACAAGCTTCTCCTCGCGGTGTCGACCAGTCCCGGGACGGCACCGAACCGCACGCCGGCCGGCCGCGCGGCGGCTGCGGGTGCCGCGCCCCCGGGAAAGCACAGCACTGTTCCATGACGCACCTCCGGAGCGTCTTTGTCCACAGGCCCGTCGAAATGTATGACCGGGCGCGGCGCCGCCGTCGGAACCGCGCATTCCGCGGATCCGGGGCGAGCTGCGCTGGTCAGGGGGTGCGTGGCGGCGGAAAAGCGGGGGCGGATTCGGGGCGGATCAGACACCTTGGGCCGATCGGGGGGCGCATTGCGCGGAACGCCCCCTTCATTCTTGACCCCGGCTCAACTATGTTCGTATCTCGTTGGGGTGCACCCTCTCGTCGGTACGCCCTGACTGTCAGGGCGGGGAGTCTCCGGGGGGAGACGTCATTACCGGGGGATCACTATGCACATTCAGGGCTCTCAATGGCCGTCCACCGTCGCGGTGGCGCATGCCTCCGACGGCGCCGGGAGCGGCAGCGAGCACCACAGGCCCCACAGCAACGGCACCGCGATGACCAACGGCGCCGGCACGGGGACGGGCGGCCGCAGCACACCGCTGCGGGTGGACGCCCAGCGCAATCTGGAGCACGTACTGCGCGCCGCACGCGAGGTGTTCGGCGAGCTGGGGTACGGCGCGCCCATGGAGGACGTGGCGCGGCGGGCCCGCGTCGGGGTCGGCACGGTCTACCGCCGGTTCCCGAGCAAGGACGTACTGGTCCGCCGGATAGCCGAGGAGGAGACCTCCCGGCTGACGGACCAGGCGCGTACGGCACTGGGCCAGGAGGACGACCCGTGGTCGGCGCTGTCCCGCTTCCTGCGGACGTCGGTGGCCTCGGGGGCCGGGCGGCTGCTGCCGCCGGGCATTCTGCGGGTGAGCGCGGCGGCCGAGGCGTCCGCGCAGCCGGCGGCGGAGGGCGCGGAGGCGCCCCGGGTGCCGGACGGCCTGGGCGACGCCCGGGTGCCGCAGCAGCGCACGGCGCCCGGTACGGACGGGGTGACCGCCGAAGTCCGGCGGGCCGAGCGGCCCGAAGCCCAGGAGGGCGGGCCGGACGGCGCCGAGGGGACGAGCGGGGCGGATGCGCTGCTGGAGGTCGTCGGGCGGCTCGTGGAGCGCGCCCGGGCGGCCGGGGAGCTGCGCGCCGATGTGACGGTCTCGGACATCCTTTTAGTGATCGCCACGGGCGCGCCCACGCTGCCCGGGCCGGGTCAGCAGCAGGCCGCGTCCGCGCGGCTGCTGGAAATTCTGCTGGAGGGGCTGCGTTCGCGCCCGGCCTGATGAGGTCAGGCGGCCGGCTCCGCCCGGGTGGACCCCGTCGACGGGTCCCCGGGGCGGGGCCGGGCCGCCGCGTGCCCCGGTCCGCGGACCGGGGCGTCCGCTGTCCGCGCGCCAAGGGACGCGTACGGACGCCGCGGGCAACAGCGCCCGTACGGGGTCCGCGCACGGTATCGGCCGTCTGCGCGGCATGGCCCGTACGGGTGAACGCCCGTGCGGTCGTCTGCGTGTGCACCCCGGATGAGTGGATGGCGGTCCGTGCCCACAACCGCCGGGGTCCGGTGTGGCACTCTGGCGCGGTATTCCGTTGGGAGAGCTTCGGGAGCCTCGGCGATGGGTGTTGACGGGCGGGACGAGCGGCGCGACGGCGCGGCCGGGGTGGGCGAGCGGGGCGGGACGGAGGCCGCGCAACTGCCCGGCCGGAGCGGGCGCGCGCCCGCCGGGGGTCCGGCGGACCCGGGGCCCAGCGTGCCGTCGCAGCGGGACCCCTCCCGGGGTGCGGGCCCGGCCGGCGGCGCCGGGGACGGCGATCTCCCGCCGTCCGACGCCCAGTTGCTCTCCGCGCTGCGGGCGGGCGACGACAGCGCGTACGAGGAGATGTACCGCCGGCACGCCGCGGCGGTCCGCCGCTATGCCCGCAGCTGCTGCCGGGACGTGCACACCGCGGAGGACCTGACCGGCGAGGTCTTCGCCCGCACGCTCCAGGCGGTGCGCGGCGGGGCGGGGCCGGAGACCGCGGTGCGGGCCTATCTGCTGACGACCGTGCGCCGGGTGGCCGCGGCCTGGGCGCAGACCGCACGGCGGGAGCAACTGGTCGAGGACTTCGCGGTGTTCGCGGTCTCGTCGGCCGGTGCGCCGGGCGACGACGACGCCACTCTGGACCTGGGTGCGGACGTACGCGCCATGCAGGAAGCCGAGCGGTCGATGGCCGTGCGGGCGTTCCGCAGTCTGCCGGAGCGCTATCAGACGGTGCTGTGGCACACCACCGTCGAGGACGAGTCGCCGAGCGAGGTCGCCCCGCTGCTCGGGCTGACCGCGAACGCCACCGCCGTATTGGCGCACCGGGCCCGCGAGGGCCTCAAGCAGGCCTATCTGCAGGCGCATGTCAGCCAGTCGCTGACCTCGGGCGGCGACTGCGCCCGGTACGCGGACCGGCTCGGCGCCTATGCCCGCGGCGGGCTGCGGATGCGGGCCGAGCGGGGGCTGCGCAAGCATCTGGACGGCTGCGCCCGGTGCCGGCTGGCCGCGCTGGAGGTCGCGGACGTCAATCAGCGGATCGGTGCGCTGCTGCCGGTCGCGTTCATCGGCTGGCTCGCCGCCGGGTACGCCGTCAAGACGGCGGTGGCGGGTGCCGCGGGTGTGGCGGCCGGTGCGGCCGCGACAGCCGGGAGCGGCGGTTCCGGTGCGACGGGCAACGCCGGTGCCGCCGTGGGCAAGGGGCTGAGCGGGGTGGTCAAGGCCGGCATCGGGGTCGGCGCCGCGGTGGTGGCGGGCGCGACGCTCTCGCTGGCGCTGACCGCCGCTCCGGAGCCGGCGCCGAAGGCACGGGCCCAGGCCCCGCGGCCGGCCTCGTCCGCGCCGCAGCACCCGGCGCCCGGTGCGTCGCGTCCCGCGCTGCCGCCGGCCGTCGGTGCCGTGCCGGAGCCGGACCCGACGCACCGTCCGGACGCGGACCACGAGCCGGCCCCCCGTCGGACGGCCACGCCGACCGCGGCCCCCCAGGAGCCGACGCCCACCCGGACGCCGCCTGCGGCCCCGGAGCCGACCGGCGAGCCCACCCCGGCGAAGCCCACCCCGGCAGAGCCCACCCCGCCCCGGCCCACCTCACCGGCGCCCACCGCGCCGCACCCCACCGCGCCGCCGCAGCAGCCCGCCCCGACCGCCTACCGGGTCAGCGGGCTCACCCACGACTTCACGGGCGACGGCAGCAAGCCGGAGGTGCGCACCCTGGGGAGCAGCTGGCTGTGGCAGCGGCAGGCGCCGCAGATCGCCGGCCGGACGTATCCGCACGGGGTGAGCGTGCCGGCGCGGTCCTCGGTGACCATCGACCTCAACCGCCCGTGCACCGCTTTTGACGCCGTGGTGGGCGTCGACGACCTCGGAGCGGCGTGGGGCGCGGTGCGCTTCTCGGTCCAGGCCGACGGCGTGGAGCTGTGGCGGTCGCCGGTGGTGCGCGGCGGGGATCCGGCCGTACCGGTCCATGTCCCGCTGACGGGCCACAGGACGCTGCGGCTGGTGACCGACACGGCGGGCCCCATGGGTGCGGCGGCGCCGGCGGACTGGGCGCAGTCGACGATCAACTGCCACTGAGGCGCGGACGGGCTCCCGTGGACGGTGCGGGCGGGGTTCAGCGGTAACGGGCCACGGGCTCAGCCCAGCCTCGCCCGGGGCACCACTCCCCCGGCGACCGCCTTCTGGCGCGGCGCCCCCGCCCCCGTCCAGCACGAGCCCCGCCGGGCCACCAGACGCCGCAACCACAGCTCCGTGGAGACCAGTTCGGCCAGCCCGTCCAGGGGCAGCGGCGCGCCTTCGGCCGCCGACCGCAGTGCCCGGCGGACCACCCGCGCCTCCACCAGGCCCGCGTCGGCCAGCAGTGGCGCGTCGAACAGCCGCACCAGGTCGGCGACGGCGCCGCGCAGCCCCGCGCGTACCGAGGCCGCCTGGGTGAGCTGCGAGGCGGCCCCCCAGCCGGGCGGCAGGTCCCGGACCCCGGCGCCGGCCAGGACGGAGCGCAGCACCGCGGCCCGCGCCCCCGGCTGCACCCGCAGGGTGTCCGGCAGGGCGCGGCAGGCGAGCACCACCTGGTTGTCGAGGAACGGGGCGTGCAGCCGCTGGCTGCGGACCTCGGCGGCCTGCTCGAAGACCCGGTGGTCGGCGGCCTGGCGGGCCAGCGCGGCGCGGGCGCGGCGCTCGCCGGGACGGCCCACCGCGGGCGAGCGGTGCGCCGCATCGCTCAGCCGAACCGATACTTCAGCCAGCGCCTCGCCCGTGAGCCAGCGCGCCGCGGGCCCCGGCCGGCACCAGGCCAGCGCGGCCAGTGAGGCGTCCACGGCCCCGCCGGCCACCGGCTCGTCGGCGAACTGCCGCTCCAGGAGGCGGCGCGCCGTATCGGCGATTCCGGTCGCGTAGGGCATACGGGCGAGCCGGCGGGCCGCACGGTAGACGGTGAACGGCACCAGGACGGACTGCGCCGAGGCGCCGTCCGCTTTGGCCAACGCCGTGACCGGGCGCAGCAGATGGCGTCGGCGGCGGTCCATGAGGAGGTCGGCGAGCCGGGCCGGGTGGGCGTCGAGGACCTGGCGGGCGCCGTGTCCGACGAAGTGGTCCGCGCTGCCGGCCAGCAGCCGCCGGCGGTGGCGGCCCGCGGTGACGAGGGAGGGGCCCGGCTCGTCCGTGAGCGGGCCGCTTTCGAGGTCCGCATACGGGAGGGCCTCTTCGCCGGCCGCGACGACGACATGGTGCAGCCGCGGGTTGTCGGCGAGGGTGCGGGCACGCTCCAACTCGGCGTCCCGGCCGTCCTGTCCGCCCTGGGTGGCACGGTCGTTGAAGGTGACCGCCAGGAGGCGTGCGCCGTGACCGTTGAGCCGTCCTGGCCGGCCGGGGAGGCCGGCGGCCAGCAGGGCGAGGGTTCCGGAGGCGCTTCCTCCGGAGAGGTCGGCGCCGACACCGGGGGCCGGTGCCCCGCGCGCCGCGCGCCGCTCGGCGGGTCCCATCCCGGGCACCGGGCCGGGGTCGAGGCCGTCGAGCGCGTCCGGATCGGGGACGTGCCGGGGCCCGGCCAGCCGGGCGCGGACGGCCTCGACCAGGGCGTCGCGGACGCCCTCCACGGCTTGTTCCGGGGCGAGTTGGGGCGCGGCGACGGCGAGCGAGGCGGTCGGCTCGAAGGAGGTGAGGTCACCGGCGCCGCCGCGCAGCACCAGCGCGTGGCCGGGCGGCACCCGGCGGACCCCTTCGTACGGCGTGCCGTCGCCGAGCGCCTCGGGGACGTCCGGGCAGGCCAGCAGCGCGGCGAGGTGGCCGATGTCGAGACCGGCCTCGACGAGGTCGGCGAGCGGCAGGGCGGCGGTGGCGTACGCGGTGCCGCCGGCCCAGGGCGTGTGGAATACGGGGCGGGCGCCGGCCAGGTCGCCGGTGACGGTGATCCGCCGGCCCACCTGGACGACGGCGGTGTAACTGCCGGGCCAGGCCGTGAGATGCCGCAGGGCGCCGCCGCGCGCCGCGAACAGGCCGACCTTCAGCTGGTCGTCGGTGGCGCCGCAGACGCCGAAGACCGCGAGCCGGGTCTCCGGGTCGGCCTGGACGACGCGGACCTCGTCAGGGCGCCAGTCGCCGACCGCCCAGAGGGGGTCGGGGCCGGGCCAGAGGAGCTGGGCGCCCACGGGGAGGACCGTATGGCTCTCGTCGCCGGCCGCCGGTCCCGTGGCGGCACTGCTCCACCCGACCAACCAGCGCATCGCCGCCTCCACCCGATTCCCCGTGCGCCGGCGCCGACGGCCGCCCGGTCAGCGGACCGCCCGGCCGTCACCGAGCTGTTGTGCGGACCATGCTGCCATGACAGGGGCACGAAGAGGTGCCGGAGCGGGCCTGTATATGGGCAGTTCGCGGGCGGGCGGCCATCAGGGGCCACCGGCGGGCCCATGGGAGGTGTCACGGACCGCCGTGCGGACGGGCCGGGCGCGGCCGGGCGGAGGCGGCGGAGCGCCGGCGGGGCGGCCGCGCGGGCCGGCCCGGCGGCACACCCGCGCGGTGGGCGCGGGCACTCCGCCGCATCGGCCCCGGAAGGCCCCCCGTGTGGCCCCCGGGGCGGCTCCGTGGGGGCGGCGGCGCGAATTCATCGCCCGTCGTTTTTCGGCCAAAGTCCGTTCCATACAGCCCAGTTGACACTTTCCGGCGCCGCGTCAACCGGCGGCCCGGCCGGTCGGCGTCACGTCCGTGCGACGGTCCGGGAGGCGGGCTGCGCCCCCCGGACCGGACCGTCACCCGCGGGGAATTGAGGTGACGGTATCCCCCAGCCCACTGGATCCAGTGCAGCGGGCCGACCCACGCAGAAGCCATGGAAGCGCTCCCGAATGCGGGCGGCCAGCGCGCACGCACGGGCGCACGGGCACACGTACCCGGAGCACATGCCAATTCCCGCACCCCTGTTTGAACACGAATCTCGCCATCCGGGACACCGGCACTTAACGGTCGGGATGCGGCGAACTACTCTGGGTGGACGCATGCCCCGGGGTACCGGGGCGGCCGTCGCTGTGTCGAGGGGTGCGCATGTCCAGGGATATACGCGGGCCGAACGAAAAGCTCGGCACCGTTCTCGCCCTCGCGGGTATCAGCAATGCCGGACTGGCGCGCCGGGTCAACGACCTGGGTGCGCAGCGCGGGCTGACGCTTCGTTATGACAAGACGTCGGTGGCGCGCTGGGTCTCCAAGGGGATGGTGCCCCAGGGCGCCGCGCCCCATCTGATCGCCTCCGCGATCGGCAGCAAGCTCGGCCGTCCGGTCCCGCTGCACGAGATCGGGCTGGCCGATGCGGACCCGGCACCCGAAGTCGGCCTGGCCTTCCCCCGCGACGTGGGCGCCGCGGTGCGGTCCGCGACCGAGCTCTACCGTCTCGATCTGGCCGGGCGGCGGGCCGGCGGTGGCGGCATCTGGCAGAGCCTGGCCGGATCCTTCGCCGTCAGCGCGTACGCCACCCCCGCCTCGCGCTGGCTGATATCCCCGGCCGACAGCTCGGTGGCGCGGGCGGCGGCCGAGGCCCGGGACAAGGACGCCGCGGCGGCCGGCGACGCCGGCATCCCGCAGCACGTGGGCCACAGCGATGTCAGCAAGCTGCGGGAGGCGGCCGAGGACGCGCGCCGCTGGGACTCCAAGTACGGCGGCGGGGACTGGCGTTCGTCGATGGTGCCGGAGTGCCTGCGGGTGGACGCCGCGCCGCTGCTGCTCGCCTCGTACAGCGACGAGGTGGGCCGGGCGCTCTTCGGGGCGACCTCCGAACTCACCCGTCTCGCAGGCTGGATGGCTTTCGACACGGGCCAACAGGAGGCCGCGCAGCGGTACTACATCCAGGCGCTGCGGCTCGCCCGCGCGGCCGCCGACGTCCCGCTGGGCGGCTATGTCCTGGCCTCGATGTCCCTGCAGGCGACCTACCGCGGCTTCGCCGACGAGGGCGTCGACCTCGCCCAGGCCGCCCTGGAACGCAACCGCGGACTGGCCACGGCCCGCACCATGAGCTTCTTCCGCCTGGTGGAGGCGCGGGCACAGGCCAAGGCCGGCGAGGCGCGCGCCTGCGAGGTGGCGCTGAAGGCCTCCGAGGGCTGGCTGGAGCGCTCCCGCGGCGGCGATCCCGACCCCTCGTGGCTGGACTTCTACTCGTACGAACGGTTCGCGGCCGACGCCGCCGAGTGCTACCGCGATCTGCGGCTGCCCCGCCAGGTCCGCCGCTTCACCGAGCAGGCGCTGTCCCGGCCCACCGAGGAGTTCGTCCGCTCGCACGGTCTGCGCCTCGTCGTGTCCGCGGTCGCCGAACTGGAGTCCGGCAATCTGGACGCGGCCTGCGCGGCGGGCACCCGCGCGGTCGAGGTGGCCGGGCGGATCTCCTCAGCCCGCACCACCGAGTACGTCCGCGATCTGCTGCACCGGCTGGAGCCGTACGGCGACGAGCCCCGGGTGGTGGAGCTGCGGGAGCGGGCGAGACCGCTGCTGGCGGCGCCCGCCTAGCGCGGGGGCGTCGGGACGTGGTCGGCAGGCCGGCACGGAGCGGGCCTCCGGCCGCGCGGTCCGCGTACGGGCCCGGCCGGAACCGGCCTCCCCGGCCCGCCCCGATCGGCATTGTCAGTGCCGGGCGTCATGATGGGATACGTCGTCGGCGATGATGCGCAGGTCCGTGGCGACGGGCCGGCCTGCGGTCATGCGGTTGGGGAGGTGCAGTGGCGGCGTACGACTGCGACGTGCTGGTGATCGGTGCCGGCATCGTCGGACTCTCTACGGCCTACGCGATCACGCGTGCCGCGCCCGGTACGCGCGTGGTGGTCCTGGAGAAGGAGTCCGGCCCGGCCCGCCATCAGACCGGGCGCAACAGCGGCGTGATCCACAGCGGCATCTATTACCCGCCCGGTTCGCTCAAGGCCCGCTTCGCCCTCCAGGGCTCGGCCGAGATGGCCAAGTTCTGCACCGAACACGACATTCCGCACGAGGTCACCGGCAAGCTGATCGTCGCCACCGACCGCAGCGAGCTGCCGCGGCTGCACGGCCTCATCCAGCGCGGCCGGGAGCACGGCCTGCCGGTGCGCGAGCTGGGCCCCGCCCAGATAGCCGAGTACGAACCCGAGGTGCGCGGCCTGGCCGCCATCCATGTCGGCACGACCGGCATCTGCGACTTCGGCGCGGTCGCCCGCCGCTTCGCCCACCTCGCCGAGGACGCCGGCGCCCGGATCCGGTACGGCTCCGAGGTGACGGCGATCGGCCGCCGCCCCGGCCGGGTGGCGGTGCGTACGTCCGACGGCACGGTCCACCGCGCCCGCGCCCTGGTCAACTGCGCCGGACTGCACTGCGACCGGATCGCCCGGCTGGCCGGCGACGCCCCGGGCATGCGGATCGTCCCGTTCCGCGGCGAGTACTTCACCCTCGCCCCGGACCGCGCCTCCCTGGTCCGTGGCCTGGTCTACCCGGTCCCCGACCCGGCCTTCCCGTTCCTCGGCGTGCATCTGACCCGCGGCACCGACGGCGCCGTGCACATCGGCCCGAACGCCGTCCCCGCCCTGGCCCGCGAGGGCTACGACTGGCGCACGGTCCACCCCGCCGAGCTGGCCGGCACCCTCGCGTACCCCGGCTCCTGGCGGATAGCCCGGCGCCACTGGCGTTACGGCGCCGGCGAGCTGCACCGCTCGGTCTCCCGGCGCGCCTTCGCCGACGCGGTCCGCCGCCTGCTCCCGGCCGCCCGCGAGGAGGACCTCGTGCCGTCCCCCGCCGGCGTCCGCGCCCAGGCCGTCCTCCCCGACGGCACCCTCGTCGACGACTTCCTGATCGCCGACTCCCCCGGCATGATCCACATCCTCAACGCCCCGTCCCCGGCCGCGACGGCTTCGCTGCCCATCGGGCGGGAGGTGGCGCGGAGGGTGCTGGGGGTGCTGGGGACGGGGCGCGCGTAACGCGGAGCGGCTCCCGGCCTTCCGCATGTCCCGGAGTTCGGGAGGTCGGAGGGCCGGGAGCCGGGAGAGCCGTGGTGTCGGGGACCGTCAGCTGGTCGGTGCCTTGAATGCCTGGATGCTCGACTTGTCGTGGCTGAGCCCCTCGCCCTGGATGAAGAGCGTGTTGGTGTGTCCGTCCCAGGCCAGCGACATGAGGTCCGGGGAGCCCAGGGCGTGCTTCGGGTCGTAGAGCGTGCCCAGCACCTTCTCCTTGCCGTCACGCAGACCGAGCGACACCAGCACCGGATCCCGGCCGGCGGGACCGGTGGCAGGCGCCGTGGCCACCGCGATCAGCCCGTCGGTATCCAGCGCGGCGGCTGCCGCGCCCGACTTCTTCCACAGCAGCTTCCCGGTCTTGAGGTCCATGGCCGCCATGCCGCCCGAACCGTAACCGGACACCAGCACGTTCTCGTCCTCGTCGACGAAGGTGTCGCGGGGCTCCAGGCTCAGGTCCTTCAGTTCGCCTTCGAGTTTGAACGTGTGGTCCGGCTTCCCTTCCTCGGTGTAGGTGGAGAGGGAACCCTCGGCGTCGATCGCGTCGGCCTCGGCGCTCATCCGGATCGTCAGGGGCCGGTCGGACAGAATCTGCCCGACCGCCCGGTCCTCGCCCGACACCGTCGAGTGGATGCCGCTGTACTCCAGGTCCTGGAGGGCCAGCTGCTTCTTCGGCTTCGCGTCGGAACAGACGCTGCCCACGGCCCGGTACTGCGGGCTCAACCCCACAGTGGTGGTGCAGTCATGGCCGCGCGCGGTCAGCTCCCAGACCTTCGCGCCGCCGGTGATGGTGAAACCGGCGTAGGTGTCCCCGATCGCGACGGCGACGACCTTCGAGTTCACCACCATCTGCGGGCTGTCCTCGGTGCTCTCGCCCTTGAGGTTCTTCGACCAGAGCGTCCGGCCGGTGTCCGTGTCGACGACGGAGAGGAAGGAGCAGTCGTCGCCGCCCGCGTCGAAGACCACGGCGCCGACGCCGTCCTCGCTCGGCTCCTTGGACATGGCGCAGAGCTCACCCGCGCCCTTGGGCGTCTTGACCTTCCACTGCTTCTTGCCGGTCTTGCGGTTGTAGGCCCGCACGCCCTCGCCGTCGCCGAGGATGATGTCGTCGTTGTTGAACCACAGCGAGCGCAGGTTGTTCTCGTCCTGTCCCTCGCGCTCGGACACGGGCGACGGCGCTTCCCAGATCCGCGGAATGGCGTTCGCGGGCCGGTCAGCGGCCGGGTCGGCGGAGTCGTCCCCCGACAGGAGGAAGTACCCCCCGACACCGGCCCCGATCAGCACGACCATCGCGATCGCCAGGATGAGCGGCACGGGAGCCCCGCTGCGCGCCGGACCGGGGGACTGGCCCGGCCCTTGCGGGAACGGTCCCGCCGTGGGCCCGCCGGGGAACGGCGCCGGTCCGGGCACCTGCCCCTGATTCTGGGCGTACGGCGGGGGCGGCTGCTGGCCTCCCTGCGGCCCGGCCGGCCCGGGGTAGCCCTGCTGCGGCGGCCCCTGGGGCTGGCCCATGGGCGGGGGGAACTGCGCGGCACCCGGACCCGGCTGAGCGGGCGGAGCGCCGTACGGCCCGGGGGCGCCGTACGCTCCCGGACCGGCGGGCGGCTGGCCGGGCTGTCCCGGGGCGGGATATCCGGGGGCTCCCGCGGGCGGACCGGGCTGCTGGCCCTGGGGCGGGACGGGCGGCGGTGCGGCCTGACCCGGTGTCGGCGGGCCGGCGGGCACCGCCCCCTGGCCGGGCGGCTGTGATCCCTGCGGATTCCCGGTGTATCCCTGGCCGCCCTGCGACACGTTGAACCAACCCCCCTGTTTGTTTTGCCCACGTCAGCCCCGCATCGTATGCGGGGCGCTACACACCGCGCCAACCTCCCTTTCCGCAAAGGGTCCGGCCCGTCCGCCCCGTCCGGCGCCGCGGCTGCTCGGGGGTGAGCCTCGGCCCTCCTCCCGCCGGACCCGCGCCCCGTAGAATCGACGCACTGTGTCCGAGAACCCCGTCACCCCCGCCACCGCCGCCACGGAACCAGACGTTCCGGCGGCCGTCGCCCCGGCCTCCGCCGCGCAGGAACCCACCGCTCCGGAAACCCCCGGCCTCGGGGCCACCGCCGTCTCGGCGGCCACCCCACGGCGCGGGGAGCCGATGTTCCCCGACGGGACAGGTCCCGCGGCCGACCCCGCCGGCTCCCACCACGAGCGGCGGATCCGCTCCTTCCAGCCCCGCCGCAGCCGGGTCTCGCCCAGTCAGGCCGACGCGCTGCGCCGCCGGTGGGCGACCTGGGGGCTGGACATCGACGGGCTCTCCCGGATCGATCTCGACGCCTTCTTCGACGGGCGGCCGGTCGTGCTGGAGATCGGCTTCGGAATGGGCGAGGCCACCGCGCAGATGGCCGCCGCCGACCCGGACACCGGCATCCTCGCCTGTGATGTGCACACCCCCGGGCAGGGCAATCTGCTCGGTCTCGCGGAGCGGAACGGCCTGTCCAACATCCGGGTGGCCAACGGCGACGCAATCATCCTGCTGCGCGAGATGCTGGCCCCCGCCTCCCTCGCCGGCCTGCGCATCTTCTTCCCCGACCCGTGGCCGAAGAAGCGCCACCACAAGCGACGCCTGGTCCAGCCGGAGTTCCTCGCCCTGGCGACCACCCGGCTCGCGCCCGGCGCCCTGGTCCACTGCGCGACCGACTGGGAGCCGTACGCCGAGCAGATGCTCGAAGTGCTCTCCGCCGAGCCGACGCTGGAGAACCTCCACCCCGGTTTCGCACCGCGTCCGGACTTCCGCCCCCTGACCAAGTTCGAGGGCCAGGGCCTGGACAAGGGGCATGTCGTCCACGACCTCCTCTTCCGCCGCCGCGACACGTAAGGGCAGCCCTTAGGGTCGACGGGTGTACCCGTCCCAGCCGCCCCCGCACCCGCCGTACGCGCCCGCCCCTCCCCCGTACACACCGCACACCCCCGGGCACTCCGGCCCGCGGCGCCGCCTGCTGACGGCGCCCTGGCGCAGCAAGACCCTCCGCGCGGTCGCGCTGGTGTCGCTGCTGGCACTCTCCGGCGTGCTCATCGTCGGCATGGTCCGCCAGGAGACCGGCACCGAAGGCTTCCTGGTCGGTCTCGGCCTGGCGGTCTTTCCGGTGCCGCTGCTGGTGGCGGCGTTCTGCTGGCTCGACCGGGTCGAACCGGAGCCCTGGCGCAACCTCGCGTTCGCCTTCACCTGGGGCGCCTGCGCCGCCACCCTGGTCGCGCTCCTCGCCAACGGCTTCGCGACCGACTGGCTGGCCGCCAACATCGCCTCCACCTCGCCCTCCGAGGCCGAGGCCTGGGGCGCCACGGTGATCGCCCCGGTCGTCGAGGAAGTGGTCAAGGCCGCCGCCGTGCTCTTCCTCTACCGCTTCCGGCGGCGCGACTTCGACGGCATCACGGACGGCATCGTCATCGCCGGCATCACCGCCACCGGTTTCGCCTTCACCGAGAACGTGCTCTACCTGGGCAACGCCTTCGGTGAGGATCAGTCCCTGGGCCACTCCGGCCTGGACTCACTCACCGCCGGCACCTTCTTCCTCCGCATCATCGTCTCCCCCTTCGCCCACCCGCTCTTCACCATCCTCACCGGCCTCGCATTCGGCATCGTCGCCACCCGCTACCCCCGCCGCCGCGCCGCCCGCTTCGCCCTCGCCCTCCTCGGCCTGCTGACCGCCGTCCTCCTGCACGCCATCTGGAACGGCGCCTCCGCCCTGGGCGACCTCGGCTTCCTCATCGTCTACGGGCTCTTCATGGTCCCCGTCCTCATCGTCCTGACCTGGCTGGCCATCTGGGCCCGCAACCAGGAACTGCTCTCCCTGCGCGGCTACCTCGCCCCCTACATCACCGCCGGCTGGCTCACCCCCACCGAACCCACCGCCCTCTCCTCCCCCAGAACCCGCGCCCTGGCCCGCACCCTGGCCCGCCGCACCCAGGGCCCCGCCGCCGCCCGCGCCGTCACCGAATACACCACCGTCGCCACCGCCCTCTCCTTCCACCGCCGCCGAGCCCACCTCATGGGGCCCGCCCCGGACTTCGCCCTCCGGGAACGGCATTTGCTGGAGCATTTGCGGGGGTGCCAGGCGTGGGGGCGGGCGGCTTTGGTGGAGGCGTGGCACGACAGCCGACACAGGTAGGAAAGGGGCTGTCCTTGGTGATCGCAGCGGTGTCACGGGGGCTCCCCTGAGAGCCGCAGAGCAGGTCCGGCCACCCCTCACATGCGCCGCGGCCCCCGCTAGGCTCGGAGATGTGCCCGATGACAGTGAATGGACAGCGCCAGAGGGCTCATGGGCCTCGTCGGCTGCACGCCGCCGCAACATGCAGGCGATCCGCAGTCGCGACACCAAGCCTGAGCAGCGGATCCGCCGTCTGGTCCATGCCCAGGGGCTGCGCTACCGCGTCTCTGCCCGCCCGCTGCCGGACCTCCGGCGAACCGCCGACATGGTCTTCCGCCCGGCGAAGGTCGCCGTGTTCATTGACGGCTGTTACTGGCACGGCTGTCCAGAGCATTACGTCCCGCCCAGGACGAATTCCGGTTACTGGTCAGAGAAAGTAACCAGAAATGTCACCCGGGACCGCGATACCGATCAGCAGCTGACCAGCGCGGGCTGGCTCGTACTCCGGTTCTGGGAGCACGAGCCAGCGGAACTATGCGCGGATAAGATCGCCGCGACGGTCATCCAGCGACGCTTCAGCGGGCGCAACTGACACTTCCAGCACCTCGGCAATCTCCGACTGCTGGAAAGCGCGCTTACCCCTCTTCGCGCCCAGCCGCTCGATCTGCAGGCCCTCAAGCAGCTCTTCACGATGCTCGGGCTGCAGCACGGAAGCAATAGCCTGACCAACAGCCTGAGCCACCGGCGGAGGGAAGGCATTCCCCACCTGGCGGTATTGCGCTGTTTTGCCGCCCTGAAATTCCCAGGTCGGCGGGAAGTGCTGGATGAGGGCAGCCTGCTGGACAGTCAACATCGGCCCTTCGGGACGAAGGAATTCGCGCTCAAGATGCTTGTCCCGGTCGATGCGCTTCACGCTGTCGATATCGTCTGCAACCCCCAGGCCATTGACACCCAAGGCGCGCCAGGCAGCCTTAGCCCTGCTCGGCCCCAGGTCAGCGCCACCGTGCTTCTTAGACCCACCGACGAGCGTGGGCGCTACAGCCCCCGGCTGGTCTGCCTTGTCACGCCACGCTTCGTAGGCATCCTTAATCCGGTCGACGTCACCCGGAAATTCTTCGATCAGACGGTCGCGGCGATACTCCATCGTCTTCTCGAGCGCCTCGAAGACATTATCCTTCCGCTCCGTTACACCGACTGGCCACGGGAAGTCATCAAGCCCCAGCCCCGCCCGCTTTCGATCCTCTTCACGAATAGCCACGAAGATCGAACGCGGCCGCAGCTGAGGAACGTTATAGTTGCGCGCCTCAAGGAGATGCCAGCCGCAGAACCAGTAATCCATACCTTCAATGCTCTTGATGATCGAATTGCAGTATTCGTCGAACTTTGCGTCCATGATGCCGCGGACATTTTCGATCATCACGGCTCGGGGCTTGAGGGCATCGATCAGTCCGACCATGCGCGGGAACAAGTCGCGCTCATCGTCGCCGCCGAGCTGCTTCCCGGCCACCGAGAAGGGCGGGCATGGCACCCCTCCGGCCAAGAGGTCAAGCTCATTTTCTTCAAGCCCTCTGCCGCCAAGAGCAGCCATCGCTCGATGGGCATCGAACTCTGATACGAGATCCTCATTCAGCGCCTCACAGCCACCCCACCCTTCGTCCTGAGAAAGGTTCTTCTGAAGGGTGGCGTGCGCGTACTTGTCGATCTCGACTAGGGCAAGGTGCCGGAATCCCGCCCCATGCAAGCCGAGTGCCTGCCCCCCTGCTCCTGCGCAGATCTCGATCGAGGTCAGCGAAGCGCTCTCGTCACGGCTGCTCGCGCCCATGGGCGTCGGTCCTCCTGGTGTGGCTCAAAGCAGATTCTCAAGTGTCGCAGAGTTCTCGGCTGCCGCTCACGAATCGCAGCTGCCCGGTGGTCTGCTGTCAGCACCAGAAGTTTCCCAGCACAGGTCAAGTCCGCTCCTGGCAGGGCCTCCTGCCAGGAGCGGAACTCTCCTGCGACAAAGCGCTAGCCGCGGCCGATGTGCTTGAGCATCGCCCGGATATCCTGCGCGTCCAGGCCTCCGGCCATGGGCGGTGCCTCCTGCAGATCCGCGAGCTGCTGGACGGACGGGTCATCCAGCACCCTGGCCATGAAGTCCAGCTTCTGCTGTAGACGGACCGCCACCACTTCGTCCACCGTCTCCTGGGCCGCGAGAACGGTAACCCGGGTCTCGACACCGGGCTCCAGTCCAAGCCGGTGGATCCGGTCGAGACTCTGCAGATACCGGCCCGCCATGAAATCCCGGTCCACGTAAACGGCGTCATGGCATACCTGGTGCAGGCTGATGCCCTCTCCGAGCGTGGCCGGATTCGACACCAGCACCATGCAGTCCGGGTCCTCACGGAACCGTCGCAACTGCTCCTCGCGATCGGGCGTCCCGCCGTGGACAATCGCCGGCTCGAAGTTCTCCAGCAACCTGCCCAGCGACGTCAGGCTCCGCACAAACGTCGACCACACCAGCGTCTTGCGTCCCTGCGCCGCGTTGGCCGCCACAATCCTCGCGGCTTCCGTGTACTTGGGGGCCAGCTCGTAGCTGGGGAGTTCCTTCAGCAGCTCGTAGAGGGAGTCATCCTGCGGTATCTCCAGCGGGGGAAGGCGGTACTCCACCGGTTCGTGCTTGCTGCTCCCTTCGAGGAGCAGCGCCGGATTGGTCGCCGCCATCAAGAGCCGGAGGGCGGACTTGCCGAGGGCGGCGAAGTCATCAGCGGAGGGCTCGGCCCGCGCCGACATGTCGCCGACAAGCGCCTGGTAAATCTCCCCGTGGAGCGGAGACATCGTTACGGGAACCATCACCGGCTCCAGCGGCGGAAGCTCCAATTCGTGCTTGGTGGTCCGCGTGAAAAGCGGGCGGAGCGCGGAACTCGCATGCGCCAGGTCGCCGTCCGCAACCGCCTGGGCAACGGAGCGCTGTCCATAACCAGGCCAGACGAAGCCCAGGAGGTTCTCCAGATCCTTGGCGCCGTTCGGTGCCGGCGTTCCCGTCAGGATCAGTCGTCGCCTGGCCAGCGGCCCCAGGGTCATGCATGCGGCACCGTACGTGCCCCGTGAGCCAAGCTTCATGCGGTGCGCCTCGTCCAGAATGATCATGGAAGGGGCGTCCTGCAGCCAGGCCGCGAGAAACGGCAGCGAGCGGTCCAGCCGTTCGTAATTGACGATGAGGATCTCGGCCCACTGATCGCGGGCAGACTCCAGAAGCATCGGGCGAGGGCGGTTGCGGAAGCACGCGCCACTTTCGTAAAGCCACGACTCGTAGGCCGACTTCGGACTGACGACCATGAGCCGGCTCACCTCGCCCTGCTCCTTCATCGCGGCGTAGACAGCCAGCCCGACCCGGGTCTTCCCGGCCCCCGGAACGCTGAAGTTGGCGCCATGCCGGAGTGACAGCAGCTTCGCGATGTCCCGCTGCTGGAATTCTGTAAGCGGAGCGGCCCAGTTGCTGCCCAGCAGGTCCGCGACCTCATTCGCGGCCAGCCGCTGCTGGGCGTCCGGCGCTTCCAGCTCCTTCCGTACCGTTTCCGCGTCCTGGATGCTGGAGGCAACTAGGTGCCTGAGCTCTGGTTCCCAGCTGACCCCCTGAGGGTCGGACCAGCTGCCGACGGCGCTGAGATGAGAAAGAAGGTCATCGATCTCAACGATCACAGCGAGGGGGCCGAGCTGGCCGCCCGAGCGAAATCGGGCAGCCAGCTGGACAAGTTCGGAGCGGTAATCTTCAGTCGTCCTCAGGACGACCTTGGTGTGTGACGTATCGAAACCGAGGTGCAGCGAGACGCCGCTGCCCATCTCCGGCATCAGTGACGCCCCGCAGACGCGGCCTCAAGCAACCACCTGACGCCCTCTCCGGGCTCGTGGGAGCCACGGCCGGCCTGCTGCGCCAGCTGCCGAAGGCTGTCCCTCAACTTGAGGGCCGCTTCGTCAAAGGCCGGTTCATCCAGGCTGTGCGAGGCGCGCGCCTTCACCAGCTCGCCCACGCAGAGTTCGATCGCGGCGCAAGCATCCATCAGCCGCTCGGGCGCGATCTGCTTCCGCTTGCGCAGTCGCGCGTGACGTCCGGCCCGGTCGATGGCCTTGTCGAAGGCCGTGTGCACATCATCCTGCAACTGCTGCGCCTCGCGCTTCTCCTCCTCGCTCGTCTCCGACGCCGCAACACACGCCTTGGCCTGGAGGACACGCCTGTTGAGCTCACGTGCAGCGGACACCTTCGAAGAGGCTCCCGGGACAGAAAGACCCAGACCGGGTACCGAAATGCTCTCCTCCTGCTCCGCCTCTGGCACGAGACGAGGAGGAAGCACGGACGACAGATAGTTCTCCTGGAATCCTTCCTCGATGTGCCGGACATCCGTCTTGGAGAACCCCAGGGTGATCGCTGCCATCCGGGTTTCCTTGAGGATTTCCGCCCGGTCAGGATCGGATGCGGCGAGCTTGCTGAAGTCGCGGTGGAGCTCTTTCAGCTTCTCCTGGTGGTCCTCGAAATCGACCAGCCGCAGCGCGGCTGCCCCGCTCTCACTGCGCTCGATCTGATCACGGACCACCCGCAGGATCCACCGCTCCTGGTCGTACGTCTTGACCTGGATCCGGAATGCCTTCGCGATAGCTTCAGGCGTGCGTCCCAGGCTCGCCTGCTCTTCCATGGCCAGGAGCCGGTTGATGTACGAGTAGTCGCGGCGGTGGTCCTTGCGCAGCTGCAATGACAGTTCCACCGCGTTGATGTCAGCCCAGGTGAACGACTCGGGCAGGACGCCCACACGCATGGACGCCTCACCAAGCTCGTTCAGCGCTGCTGCCCGGGTGTTGCCATTGACCAGGATGCCCTGGTGAGTGATCAGCCCCGGGTCGTTCTGCCCGTATTCCTTCAGGCTCTCCTTGAGCTTGTCGAAGGCAGGGTCGCGCCGGGTCGGATCGGCCGGCTCGGCCTTCAGCAGCGTCTCGAGGTACGCCTGCCCGGTCTGGCTCCAGGGCTCGTCCTGAAGCGTCATGTTCTTCTTGGCGTCATGAGTCCGCTGTGCGCGGATTCGATGGGTAGCCGGGTTGTAATAGAGCCCCAAGAGAGGCAGATCGATGACCTCGACGTTGAGCGGCTGACCGTTCCAGTCCACCGTCACGGTCTCCCGCGTACCCCCAGAGTTCTTCACCTCCTCCAGGCGCTTCTTGATCAGGTCGTTGAACTCGGCCGCCTTCGGCGGCGGCGGGAATTCCTGCATGGTGTACCCCAACCCCTCTACTGGCTCTCGCCGCAAACCGCCTGCTTGACGGCTCCCCGTGCCTCCGCCGGCAACGTCCGGTACGTTCCCCACAGCTTCTCAAGCAGGCTGTACGTGCGCTGGTCCGCATCGATCCACTGAGCGAGCACCTTCCGCTCAACAGGGCCGAGGCTCTCCACGCTCCGCATCAAGGCAGCCACGTCAGCTTCGCTGCCCCGGTTCCCCACCCGGCACCGGTTGCATTCAGTGACCAACTGCTGCTCTGCAGAACCATTAACGAGCATTACCTGACGGCGCGCGATGTCCAGCTGAGCGGTTCCGTGGCCATCGCCGAAGGTCTCGCCAGCCCCCACTCCACAGCTGCGGCACAGATAGCTGTCGGCCCTCATCGCATCACTGCGCTGAGTAGCGTTCAGGCGGGCCTGCGGCTTCGCCTTCCCCTTGCCCGGCAACCACACCGGCTCGCCCTCCGCCACGAAGCGATGTTCGTTGCTGTGGAGACTCGGGTCCTCGCGGTTCGTGTCAATCACCCAGCCTGCCTCACGGAGATCGCGCATGCGGCGGTCGATCTGTGCGACGCCGGGAAACGCCTCGCGCATAGCCGCCTTCGTGAACAGCTGCCCCTCACCGACCACTTCTACGAGCCACCGCGCCACACGGATCTTGCTTCCATACGACGTGTCCTGCCAGGACGGCACGTTCATATTGGTCCCACCCTTCTGCTGGCAACAAAGCCCCACTCGACCGCTGCGGAAGAACTACGGCGGCCGGTGCGTGGCTTCCATATCAGCGGCCACGGCCCGCGATTGCGAGCAGACGGCAGAGTTTCCCGGACAAACGCAACAATGGAATTTAGTCTTGCCCCCACTGGCACTACGACGAAGGCGGGGACGCATGGCACGACAGGGGCGTCGTGTGGCTGCGATCGACCCGGGGCTGCCTGCTGGCAACAAGAAGCTCGCTGAAGCGCTCCGGGCAATGCGCCCGATGCTGCCGCCAGGCCTGGAGACCTACACCGCGATCGCCACCCAGGCCGCCAGGGATTGCAACAGCGAACGCTTAAGCAAGACGACCATCTCCCGCTACTTCAGCGGCAAGCTGATAGCGCCCGGATGGTTCATATGCTGGTTACATGCGGCGATACAGCCCGGACAGTCCGGTGGGCGCACTCCTCCCCAGCTCGACGAGCTGCTGGCTCTGCAAAGGTCAGCAAACAATCCAACCGACTGCTCCGGATGCAACAGCCTCATCAGGGAACTCGGCCGCAGCGAGGCGGAACGCCTGACAGCTACGAGCCGGAGATGGCATCTTGAGCGCACCCTCGCCGAATGCCTGGACAGGGGCCGCAGAGCTGTTTCAGGAGCCGGCGACCAAGCCCGTCCGGCCTCACGCCGCAGGCCGCGCATTACCCTGCCGGTCCCCTACCACCGCGCGGACCGGCAGGATGAAGTGAACGACATCCGCGCCGCCGACAACATCACCATGCGTGTATCCGCGCTTGCCAGCCAACAGAATCACCATGAAGCGGCCGCGACACTCAGCAATGCTGCCGCGGCGTTACCGCCAGCGGAGGTAGCAGCCTTGGTTGTCTTCCTGCGCGGCCGGGAAGTCCATGACGAGGCGGAGACCCTCCTCAAGGGGTACGCACGAGATCAGTCCGCCACCGACGTCATCGGCCTCGCCTGCGGCCTGCTGAAGTACGGGCTCTCGTCTGACGCTGAAGTACTGCTCCGCGCGGCGGTCAAGTAGCTGCGGCAGAAGCCGGCCGGCCCGTCTCAGACCGCCAGCGACCCGCGCACAGTCCGCTGGCTAGAGTCGACGGAGTTGCCCTGATGCGGAGGTTGTACCGATGGCCCGGATTCCCACAGCTGCGATTGCCGCCACCGGCCTACTAGGCGGCTACGCCGTAGCCCGCTGGACCAAGAAGCGCCCCCTCGGCGGGGTCGCGCTCGCCGCTGCCGGGGCCGTGGCGGCGCGGGGGTGGCAGCAGAAGGCGGGGAATGCGACGGCGGCTGCGCTGGGTGGGATGTACGTGGCCGCGTTTGCCGGGTCGCATCCGTTGGCGAAGAAGATCGGGGCGTGGCCTTCGGTGTGCGCGGTGGCGGGTGGGATGGCCGCCGCGTCGTGGGCCGTGGTGGATCGTCGGAAGTAGGACGGAGAAGAGGACGGAAAAGGGGAGGGAGGAGGAAGCAGGCCGGCCGTGGAGCCTCGCTTCCTCCCCGTAGGCGCTCGCTTCCTCCCCGTACGTTTACGGGTCAGGCCGAAGCCTCCGCCAGCAGCGTGAGTTCCTTCTCCGTCAGGGTCACCTCGGCCACCGCCATCAGGGCCGGCAGCTGGGCGATCGTGCGGGCGCTGGCGATGGGGGCCGCGACGGTCGGCTGGGCGGCGAGCCAGGCGAGGGCGATGGTGGCCGGCTCGGCGGCGTGGGCGGCGGCGACGGTGTCGAGGGCCTGGAGGACGCGGCGTCCTCGGTCGGTGTCCGCGTAGCCGGCGGCGCGCCCGGAGCGGGCGCTGTCGACGTGGGTGCCGGGGCGGTATTTGCCGGTGAGGAAGCCGGAGGCGAGGGCGTAGTACGGCACCGCGGCCAGGCCGTGGCGGGCGGCCACCTCGGCGAGTTCGCCCTCGTAGGTGTCGCGGGAGACCAGGTTGTAGTGCGGCTGAAGAGCGACATAGCGGGCCAGGCCCTCGCGGGCGGAGCAGGCCAGGGCCTCCTCCAGGCGCTGCGCCGAGATGTTGGAGGCGGCGATCTCACGGACCTTGCCGGCCCGGACGAGGTCGTCGAGGGCGGTGAGGAACTCCGCGACCTCGAGCGACTCGTCGTCGTAGTGGGTGTAGTAGAGGTCGATGTAGTCGGTGCGCAGACGGGTGAGGGAGGCGTCGACCGCGGACTTGATGGTGGCGGGGGACAGGCCTTTGTGGCCGGGGAGGGCGCCGACCTTGGTGGCGATGACGACGTCGGAGCGGTTGCCGCGGGAGGCCAGCCAGTTGCCGATGACGGTCTCGGATTCGCCGCCCTCGTTGCCGGCGACCCAGTACGAGTAGGCGTCGGCGGTGTCGATGAAGTTGCCGCCGCCCGCCACGTACGCGTCGAGCACGGCGAAGGACTCCGCCTCGTCGGCCGTCCAGCCGAAGACATTGCCCCCGAGGGACAGGGGGGAGACGGAGAGCGAGCCGAGGGGCCTACGGGTGCTACCGGTGCTTCGGGCGGTGCCTGGGGTGCTGTGCGTCGCGGTCATGCGTCGTTGCAACGTCGGGGGAGGAGGAGTTATTCCTTCCTCTCATCCCCGACGGCAACGTCCGTCAGTCCCTTACGGGTTGACGGTGAAGAGCATTTCGGGCCCCGGGCCCCCGGTCAGACGCTTCGGGCCCCGGTCAGACATTGAGCCCGTGTTCACGCAGCCAGGGCATCGGGTCGATCGGGTCGCCGGCGTCCGGGCGTACCTCCAGGTGGAGGTGGGGGCCGGTGACGTTGCCGGTGGCGCCGACGCGGCCGATGACGTCGCCGGTGTTGACCTTGCCGGAGGTCTTCACCATCGAGGAGAGGTGGCAGAACCAGAGTTCCGTGCCGTCGTCGAGGGTGAGGACGATGCGGTAGCCGTACGACCCGGCCCAGCCGGCCTGGGTGATGGTGCCGGAGTGCACCGCCTTGACGGGGGTGCCGGTCGGCGCCGCGAAGTCCTGTCCCGTGTGGTCCGCGGCCCAGCGGTCACCGGCCTGGCCGAAGCTGGCGGTGAGCGTGTAGGAGGCGACGGGGGTGATGAAGCTCCTCGCCAGTTTGGCGAGGCGTTCGGCCTCGGCCTTCCTGCGAGCCTCTTCCTCGGCCTTGCGCTTGGCCTCCAACTCGGCCGCCCTCTTGGCTGCTGCGGCCTTCTCGGCCGACTTCTGCTGGGTGGCGGCCTCCGTTGAGGCCTGGTGGACGGCGGCCTCTTCGGCGGCGTCGCGGGCCTCCTGCTCGGCGGCGCCCTGCTGCGCGTCGGCCTGCTGGAGGATGCGGCTGCGCAGCGCCTCGCCGGCGCCCGTGCCGTTGCCCGTGTCCGCACCCGTCGTCTGCGAGAGCGGCCCGGAGACCGCAGGCGCCGCGCCGTCGGCGAGGGCCGAGGCGGTATCGGCGGAACCGGCGTCGTCATCGGATATGAGATCACCGATACCGGGCAGCGACTTGGCGTCCGGCAGCTTCTCGGAGAGGTCGTCGGCCATCCCGCCGACATCGGGCATCGAGATCGGCACCGGCGGACGGCTCTCGGCGGTGGCCATTCCGCTCGCCCCGACGGCCGCGATCACACCGACGCCGAGGACGGTGCCGCTGCGGGCGAGTCCGCCCGAGCGCTGCTTGGCCACGCGGTGCTTGCCACGGGCGGAACGGGTGGACTCCTCGGTGGGATTCCACTCCTCCCACGGTCCGTCGTCGTCACCACCACCGGGACCCGCGAAGGCACCTCGGTCGTCGAGCTCGTAGGGGGACGGGGACTCGGGGGCAGGCCTGTTGGACGCCACGGGGGCGCACTCCTTTCCTTCCTTCTCGCCTACCGGGTTAGCTGACGGGTTCGGAGCAGGAAGGTCTCCTACGGACGCCCACTGGCGGAGGGCGTCCGATTCACCCCAAGGAAGTGGTTCCCCGGTTCCCTTGGTGCCGTTCGAAGTGCTTGGGGGTGCGTGAAAAGCGCGTGCGGGATTCGGCGTCGGCGCGCGGTGCCGCCTCTTGCGACGGCTGGGACGACCGCGCTGCGTTATCGGACAGTAATAGAGATGGCGACTGAATTCCAAGCGTTCCCACGAAACCTTGTCCGCGCAGCACAACCCGCGGCATGGGCCTTTCGGCCACCGTGGCCGTAAACCGGGCGAGTTGACCACCGGCCGCTAAACGATCTCCCGGGGATTGTGCACCAGTCGTTATGCGGAGGGGCGCCTCCCGATTACGGAAAGTGAGAGCGTAACGTCGGATCATGGTCGTCAACGTCGGGAACACCGGGCACGCCGGACGTGCTGCCGGACTTGCGTGGGGAGTGGCGGAGCGGTACCGGGAGTTCTCCTGGCGGGAGGCGCGGGGCCGGTCGGAGGCGCACGAGGAGCTGACCGCGCGGATCAGCCAGGACGCCGAGTTCTGCGATCTGCTCTCCGGCTCGCTGCCCGCCGGCACCAAGCAGCAGCCGGAACTCCTGCTCGCCGCCGTCCGCTATCTCGACGGCCCGCACGCCGATCCGGGCCCGCGCGGCGCCTTCGCGTACGGACGCTGGCGCGAGTGGACGATCCGGCACTGGGACGAGGTCCGCGCGGTGATCATGCAGCGCGCCGTCCGGACCGACGAACCGGCCGGCTGCGCCGCGCTGCTGCCACTGCTCGCCCGTCTGCCGCAGCCACTGGCGCTGCTGGAAGCCGGGACGTCCGCGGGGCTGTGTCTGTACCCCGACCGCTATCGCTACCGCTACGAGGCCGGAGGCCCGGACGGGGCGGGCCACCGCACGGGCGCCCTCCGGGCCGAGCTGGGCGCCCCGGAGAGCCCGCTGCTGATCACCTGCCGTACGGGCGCAGCCGCCGGCGAGCTGCCCGTACAGCTGCCGCGGATCGTCTGGCGGGCCGGCATCGGCCCCGACCCGCTCGACCCGGTCGCCGAACCGGACGATCTGCGCTGGCTGCAGGCGCTCGCCTGGCCGGGCGAAGAGGAGCGGGCGGCGCGGCTGGCCGCGGCGGTCGACGCGGTACGGGCGGCGCCCCGGCCGCGGATGGTGCGCGGTGATCTGCTCGACGAGCTGCCCGCGCTCGCCGCCGAGGCACCGCCCGAGGCGACGCTGGTCATCTTCCACCGCGCGGTGCTGCCCTCTCTCCCGCCCGCCCGCCGCGAGGAGTTCGCCCGTCTCGTACGGTCCGTGCTCGACGGGCGGCCCGGTGGCGGCCACTGGATCGCCGACGAGCACCACTCCGTACTGCCGTCGCGCACCGCGCCCGCGCATCCCGCACACCGCCCGGACGACCCCCTGCTGCTGACCCTCGCACTCGACGGCCGCCCGGTCGCGCTCACCGGCGCGCACGGGCCGAGCCTGCAGGTTCTGGACGGGGCGGGGGACATGCCCCTATAAGCCGGCGGCCCGCCAAGCCCCTTCCGGGCCACGGCCCCTCACGCCCCCATCGGCCGCTGCACCGCCAGCAGCGCCATGTCGTCGGCCGGCCCGCCCCGCGTTCCGTTCGTGTGGCGGGTGACGTCCTCGACGAGGCTGTCCAGGAGGGCGTCCGGGCCGGGGAAGCGGCGGCCGCGCAGACTGTTCGACGGCTGGTAGCTGCGGCCGAGCAGGTCCCGGGCCGCGGTCACCCCGTCGGTGAAGAACAGCAGCAGGGCCCCGGCCGGGAAGAACGTCTCGTCCGGCCGGGTGGCCGGCTCCCCCAGTCCGAGGGGCGGCGCCGGGGTCGCGGGCGCCAGCTCGCGCAGCCCGCCGTCCGGGGTGAGCAGCAGTGGGGGCGGGTGCCCGCGGTTGAGCACCCGCAGCGCGGACTGCCCATTGGCGGAGATCTCGGCCAGCACGGCAGTGGTGAACCCCTCGGCCTGCTCCGTCCCCTCGCCCTGCCCCACGTCCGCGCGCCGCCCGCCCTCCCGTTGCAGCGCCCGCTCCAGCCGGCCCGCCACCGCCCCCAGGGTGCGCTCCTGCTCCGCCGCCTCCCGAAAGGCACCGAGGACGATCACCGCGGTCGCCACCGCGGCGGGCCCCGCGCCCCGTACGTCGCCGACGATCAGCCGTACGCCGTGCGGGGTGTCCTGCACCGCACAGAGCTCACCGCCGGGCCGGACAGCCGCCCGTGCGCCCACATAGCGGGCGGCGAGGGCGAGCCCGGCGAGCCGCTCCGGCGGTGTGGGCAGGACCGCGCGCCGGACCGCCTCCGGGACATCCCGTAAGGGGACCGGGCGGGCACCGGCCGTCCGGACGCCCCGGTTCACGGCAAGCGCCGGCAGGGCGATGACAAGGACCGTCGCGACCTCCGCCACCGCCGCGCCGTGGCCCTGTGCGGCTCCCCGGTAGGTGACGCCCCAGATCTCACCGAGCAGGGCGGCCAGGGCCGTGAGAGCGGTGCCGCGCAGCGAGTAGAGCGCCGCGGCGGCGGGCGGGGCGGCCGCGAAGAAGGGAGCGGCGGTGCAGCCGGGCGGCGCGCCCAGGCCGAGGGCGACCCCGCCGACGATCAGGAGAACGGGCAGCCACCGCACCAGCCGCCACCCGGCCCCGGCCCGCCCGGAGCCGCGCTCCCCCTCGCCCTCACGGGGCGCCGCACCTCGGAGCATCCGCACCGGCCTCTTCCCACTCCCGCCGTCCGAACGGGCACCGCCGCGCCGGTCACCACGCCGTCCCCAGACTTGCCGCTCCGGGCCGGCCCGGCGACTCCTCGGCGGCCGGACGGGTCACGGGGCCGGCCACGTCACGCACACAAACACCCACCGCCGGGACGAAAACGACAACCTCCCCGCCCCGCCCGGCGCCACCCCGTACACCCGCCTCAACCCCGCCCCGCCCAACGACACTTGAGCCGGGCAGCGGACGCGCATACGCCCGAGGGCCCGGACCGCTTTCGGTCCGGGCCCTCGGGGCGCCGTATTCGGCCGGACGGTCTTCCCGTCCGCGTCTGGTGGGCCATCAGGGGCTCGAACCCTGAACCAATGGATTAAAAGACCCGACGAACACGTGACCGACGGTCCCACGTAGTCGGTCGGTATCCGGTTTTGCCTGGTCACAGGACATATGGCTGACGCCAGGTCCAGCCTCCGACCGGCCTGTGTCACGCCGTCCGCTCACGCATCGCTCACGCATGGCGGGCGGCTGACCAGGCATTCGGCGCAGCGCCTTACGCATCGGCGTCGCAAGTCAGACAGCGACGGGTCGCCACTCGCCCGGTGTTGCCCTCGGTGGCTCGCAGCGGCTGCGACTCCGATATGCGGGACCAGGCATCTGGATCGGGGCCGGCCACCCAGCCGAACTTCGGCCCGGCGATTTCGCTGTCGGAGAGGTGGTTGCAGCCAGGCAGGTGAGCGTTCCCCGCGGGCGACACGATGATGGCGTGGGGCGGCTGCCCGTGGCGGCTGGCCTGTTTCGGTGCTTGGCCGCCAACAATGCGAGGAGCCACACCCTCGGACGGGCATGCGCACCCCGCCCCGATGATGAGATCACAGCGATCGCAGCGCTGTTCCGTCACGGCCTGTCGCCCTCCTGTCGGATGCCCGGCTCCTCACCCAAGTCCCGTGAGACGAGAGCTGATGGAGTCGGATCACCATCCCACCTTCCTCAGCCCCAGTCCGGCGATTGCTTCGTGTGCCTCCGGAACCCTCCGCCGACCCCGTAATGACTGGTTGCCAAGCAGCTTTGGCCACGCGACGCGGACCTATCCTGCGGGTGCGGGGCCGGGGTCCGGGCACTGCCCTGAGCTTGGGAATCAACGTGGTGCTCATGCCTGTCGGGTAGTGCCTGACCTGCGTAAACGTGCGCTGGTGGACAGGCTGCGGGGTGCGCTGGGACACCCGTATTGACCGCGGTTTACCCCTTGCTAGGCACGCCGAGAGCATGACCCGGCCGGGCGGCGGTTTGATGTGCTGCCGGGCTGCCCGAGTGGGCGCGGAGATGGGCGCGAGCGTGAATGAATCAATCGCAGTGTGGCTCGCGCAAGGTGCTCGATGGGGCGCTTTCGCCAGCACGCTTCCCAAGTGTTCATTGGCCAGTTCGCCCAGGGGCCGAAGGTGTAGTGACCTGCGGTGGAACAACCTCGACATCTCAGCCCGAACCAGGGGGTGGAGATGAGGGAGTGCCGTGTGGCCCTCACGTCTAGCCTCCTGAGACCACACCAGCATTGCCCTCAGAACGGTTCCCGAGAGTCCGTTGTGAGCTTCCCGGACCGTCTACCAGAGTTGTACGTGTCGCGGACCACCTTGGCAATGCCCTCGACGACTGTGCCTCCGGTGACTGCCTTGAAGCCCCGGCCCTTACCCAGGAGGCTGGCCGGTCCGCCCGCAGACTTGGAGAGCTTCCGCACTAGCGCATCGGAGTCAAGGAAAGGAAACTCGAAAAGGACGGAAGCCACTCCCAGCAGCACGTAACTGTTCGCAGCGTTAGGACTGTTACCCCAAGCATCCGTTACGATCCTCAGCGTCCGCCTGAGGAGCTGTCCTTTCTCCGATGACTTCCCGTAGATCTTTCGTAGGGCGGCGACCGCGATGATGGAGTTGCTGGAACCTGAATCTGAAATGATCCATCCGTGATCATGCGCCGCTCGAGTGATCGCCAGCGCTTCGGGATGCCCTGCGGTAACTTCGGCCATGAATTTGTATAGAGGCTGTACGCGACGGTTGTCGTTGAGTCCCAGGAAAAGCTCGGCTTCTTGCTGCGTGGTCAGTCCGCGGAATACCTTCACTCCAATCTTGGTGTCTCCGTGGTCAGCAGCGACACATAGGGCTCCACGGTTCTGTCCATCAAGCCAGATATAGGTGCCGTCTGGACGGGCGGAAACCTGGGGGACGCCAAGGCGTCCCACGTCGAACCCTTCCCTAAGTTTGCGGGCCACCCAGGCGCTGTCCACCGGTCGGGTGTTTACGTTCCGGTCGGTTGTCACTCGGTTAGGCTCGATAAGTTCAATTTCCACGGTGTGCTGGATCCTGCTACTCATTTCGCATCTTCTCCATTTTCTTCACGTAAACGTGTGACATTCTTCGGGCTTCTTTGAGTGCTTTCAGTACGTATTCGTAATGCTCCGAATCTGTCAGTTCATCGGTGATTACGCAGGATAACCCTTCGAGTGTTCCCGTGACTACATCTGCAGTGCGAATGTAGTCGAATTCCTTTTTTGGGGCGCGGCTCCCGGATCTTGAAATTCGGGCACTCCCGCCTTCTTGATGGCGATTGTCTTTGGCGTTAGTTCCTCCGTTGAGGTATGGGAAGCAAGACTCGAGCGTGTCCGGACAGATCTCCTGCAAAAGCAGCTGGTGGAGCATGCCGACAAGGGATGCCAGTGGGAATTGTGGAGGAGGGTTTTCTACAGCCTCTACCATGAGGGAAAGCGTCTTCCGGGCTTTCTCCTGCATGGCGTTCAGGGGAGGTTGTTCACCTTTTCCGGCCTTCCGGATGGTGGATCTCAGAGCCGCGTAAATCTTAGGCGGCAGTCCTGCGGCGGCGGCAGTGTGCGCGTCTCGCCTGAAGCCGTTCTCCTCCCCGACTGGAGGTGGTAGGCGATGCAGGAGGAAGGCGGCCTCCACGCGCTCAGTAACGTTCATGGGGAGCGAGTAGAGCGGATCTGGATTGTCGAAATGGCGACGCAACTCCAGCGACCCTTCTACGACATTCGAAGGGAAAATAGCGTCCACGAAATATACGTGAGCTCTTTTGCATGCTTCAAAGCGCCTGGCGCCACTCAGGAGTAGGTGATCTTTCTCTGCAACCATTACAGGTTCCCGCAGGCCGGATGTTCTGATCGATGTCGTCAGGCCATCGATGTTCTTGAACCTGGCTGGAGTGAGTTCATCAGTCTTGATGTCGGAAAGCCTGATTTTCGCCTGTTCCAATTATCTCCACCCTCGGTGTATTTGTATTCCGATTCGACCGGGTTGGTTCGTTCGCGATGTGAGGTTAGACCGACTCTTCAGGGAATGTAAATGTCGCCACCCGGATAGCCTAATATTCGTATCGCTCGCGACTTCTGAAGGTGAGCAGAATCGGCAAGCGCTCCGAGTGCGGCCCGGAACATCGGACCCTTGAGGTAATCGGTCACGGAGGCAGGGTCTGCGCAGGTGGGGCTTCTTTGGGGCACCGCAGAGCAGAGGGATAGGCTAATTCTGTCCAGTCGCCCGGCCGAAGGTACTGCACTTGGTAGCAGTCGACATGATCGGCTTCGTATTCGCGGGCGCTTTCCGCAACCGTGAAGAATGCAGACTCAGTCGAAATCTGCCCGGTTCTGGCTGCCTTGCGCCCTACAGCTGGGGGCCTCCCGCCAGTACCGTTGCGTGCTCACGCGATGCGGATACGGGACTTCGGGGGCGTTGCCCAATGGCGGGAAGCGAACTGACACTCGGTAAGACGATCGCCAAGGCGCGCAGGCGCAAGGGATGGCCGCAGCGGGACCTGGCGGCGATGATCGACCGGTCGGAGAGCTGGGTGTCTCAGGTCGAGCGGGATGTCATCCCGGTCAACAGTCTGGATGCACTGCGTCAGATCTCTGATGCCCTGGATGTTCCCCTGTCCGAGCTTCTCGCTGTCGCGCCGTCCGGGCCAGCGCCGACATCGACCCGGCGTAGGCCCACCTCGGCTAGGGTTGATCGCAATCTTGGTCCAGAGGAGGGGGACGACCCCGTGCGACGCCGCGAACTTCTGGCCGCTGCGGCGGTGGTCTTCACCACCCCCCTGGCCGGTGCCTCTCCAGCCGAGGCCAGCACCCTCGCGCCCTTGGAAGATCACCTGCTCTACGGCACTGCCAGCGTGCCGAAGCGCGGCGAGGTGTCACCGGCCGGCGTCGCTGCCGAAGTGAAGGCGTCCCGAGAGGAATTCCGAGCCGCCCGCTACGACGCGCTGGCCCGGAACCTGCCCGGCAGGATCGCGCAAGCTCAGGGCCTGGAGCCGGCGGAGCTGTCGGCCACCGCCGTCGCCGACCTCTACAACATCGCCACTCGGCTGTGCATCAAGCTCGGCGAGGACGGTCTGGTGGCCATCACTGCGGACCGTGCGCTGACCTCTGCGCGGATCGGCGGCGATGCCCTGACGACCGCCGAGGCGCACCGGATGGTGTCCAGTGCCTGGCGCCGCCAAGGCCACCTCGCACGCGCCACTGATATCGCCGTCAGGGCCGCGCAGGACGTGAGGGAGGATCGCAGCACTCCCGAGGCCGCCCGGCTGTCCGCGGGCGTCTCGCTGCTGGCCACTGCCGCGTACACGGCAGCCAAGATGGGCGATCGGCCCACCGCACACGGGCTGATCGGCGAGGCCGCCGAAGCCGCCGAAATCGGCCGGACGAGCCCCGACGCCCGCACGGACACCGGTACCCAGCAGGTGCTGCTGCACCAGCTGTCGGTCCACTACCTGCTCGGTGATGCCGGGCAGGCGATCGATCTGGCCAGGACCATCAACCCTGCGGCCCTGCCGACCGCCGAGCGGCAGGGCCGGTTCTTCACCGACGTGGCCCGGTGCTTCGACCAGTGGGGCAAGCCCGAGCAGTGCTACCGGGCGCTCCTGGCGGCCGAACGGGCCGCACCTCAGGAGATCCGGCGCGGGTCGGTCAAGAACCTGGCCAGCCGTCTGCTCCGGCATGACCGGACCCTTCCGGGCGTCCGGGCGTTCGCCGGCCGTGCGGGCGTGGCCGTCAACTGACCCACCCGCAAAGGGATTACTACCTCGCAACCCGGTTGCGGATCTGCCTGTTGCTCCGGCGGTTGACTCGTACTCAGCCGCCAGGGGCCGTGTAAGGCCGGCCTCTCCTCGCCCCTGGCGGCGGTGACTACCACCACCGTCTTCGAGGAGTTGCACCATGGATGCCACCCGTGCCGATCAGCAGCCGCTGCCGGGTCAGTTGCGCCGGACGGGCACCGACGGCATCGACCAGATCCAGGCGGACATCGCCGCAGCTCTGCGCTCCACCATCGTCCTTCCCCCGTATGACGAAATCCTCCGGCTGATCGACACCCTCAAGGGCCGTCTTGACCCGCTGATCAAACAGGCCGAGGAACACGTCCAAGAGCACCGCCCTGGCGAGGTCGCCTGGTACCGCGAACACGCCCAGATCGACAACGCACAGATCCAGCTGCGATCCGGACCTGGCGACGGGCTGGTGTCGGCCGCGCGTCGCCTTCAGTCGCTGGCCCGCTCCGTCCAGCAGCTGCTCCGCCAGATCCACCACGCACAGGGGGCGTGAGGTGACGTGGTCCGAGCACGGAGCCAGGGGCCGCCACCGCAGCGGGGAGCCGCGGCTGGACGTCTGGCTGGGGCGCCTGTGGCTGCTGGGTGCGTCGGCCACCCTCACGCTCCTGGCCGTCACCGTGCAGCAGGACGCGGACCACACCCTGACAGCCCCGGTCTCCGCACCCGACACCGACCCGGCGCCGCCCGTCTAGGCGTCCACAGATTTCCCACCGGAACCCCGGTGGGAGAACCGAAGAGAAAGGAACATGCGATGAACGACCTGATCGTCTCGAAGCGTTCCGTGCAGGCCGCCCGCAGCCAGGACCGGCTGAGCGACGGCGGCGGCACCGGCAAGGGCGATGGCAACGACTGATCGGAGCCGTAGATGACCGCCATCTCCTCGGCGGTCCGGAGCCTCGGCGGGGACTTCCCCGCCGAGGCGTTCGGCCGCACCTATCGCCTCTGGCCGCGCGTCGGCGACTTCTCGGACCTGTTTACCTGGGACGACCTCAACCAGATCATCGCCCGGCACCGTCTCGAACCCCCACGGCTGCGGCTCTTCAACGACGGCAGCCAGATCCCGCAACACAGCTACGCCCACCCTGTGGTGTCGAAGCGCCACACGGTCTGGCACCGGATCGAGCCGGCCAACCTGCACCACCAGCTGAAGGACGGCGCCTCGCTCGTCCTGGACGCCGTGGACGCACTGCACCCCGGCGTGGAAGACCTCGCGACTGCACTGGAGCGGCACTTCCGCACTGACGTGCAGGTCAACCTCTACGCCTCATGGACTCCGAAGGAAGGCTTCGGCGTCCACTGGGACGACCACGATGTGGTGGTCGTCCAACTCGAAGGCGCCAAGCGGTGGAAGATCTACGGCGCCACCCGGATCGACCCGCTGCGCGTCGACACCGAGGCCCCCGAACCACCAACCGGGGCCCCGGTCGCAGAGATCGTCCTCCAGGCGGGCGACATGCTCTATCTGCCCCGCGGGTGGTGGCACGCCGTTGCCGCCACCGAGGGCAGGTCCCTCCACCTGACCTGCGGCCTCAAGCCCACCACCGGAGCAGACCTCCTGATCTGGCTCGCGGACCAGCTGCGGGTCTCGAACACCGTCCGCGCGAACCTGCCGTACTTCGCCCCGCCGGACGAACGGACCACGTATCTCCAAGCCCTGCACAAGGAGTTCACCGACGCCCTGCACGAGGGCGTGATCGAGGAGTTCATCAACGCCCGGGGGAGCACGGATCCCGGTCGGCCGATGCCGTCACTGCCGTTCGTGGACGGCATCCCCGCGGACGAGAGCCTGAGCGTCCGGCTCACCGCTGCCGGAGCCTGGTACGGCGTGGACGAGGACGGCCACGTCGTGTTCAGCGCCGGCGGCCAGGAGTGGACGTTCAGCCGTCCGGTCCTGGCCGTGATCAAGCTCCTTCTCAACGGAACCACCGCAACCCTGGGCGAGCTGTCGGTAAGCTCCGGTCTTCCCGTCGGCAACGTCGCAGCCCTCGTCTCCGAGCTGGTCGAGGCCGGTGTCGCCGCCGTCAGCCGGAGAAGGTAGCCGACGATGTTCACTGCCCCTGAGCCTGCCGTCAGGGACCGCATGCTCTCCGCCCGCGGCCACGCCTGTGCCCTGATGGGCCTCGCCGACACCAAGGGCGGAGAAGTATGGGGATACGCGGGCAGGACGCTGTCCGGAGCCGTCCGCACGCCCACGGGTGCCGCATGGCTGCGGCTGGTCAGTGACCCCCAGGGGAAGAGCGGCGGGAAGCTGTGGGAAGGCCCCCGGGAGGCGGAACGGTCCCTGTCACCCGCGGTGCCCCGGCCCCGGCTGCTCGGTTTGCGTGACTGGTCGGCCGACGGCTGGGACTACCGGGCCGAGCACTACGAATTCGTCACGAGTCCGCCGGTGGCGAAGAGCCCGGTACTCCACCACCGCGCAGACCTGCCGGACACCTGGTGGCAGGGCCTCCACCGGACCCTGGCGGACATCGCGCTCGTCGGTACGGACCGTCAGGCGGTGCGCGAGCAGTACATCCGCCGCCGCGTACCGGAGTTCACCGGCATCACACCTGGCGAGATCACCTGGGCCACGGCCCACGGCGACCTCCACTGGGCCAACCTCACCGGCCCTGCCCTGACCCTTCTGGACTGGGAGGGCTGGGGCACGGCGCCCCTCGGCTACGACGCCGCGACCCTCTACCTCCACTCCCTGCCGACGCCGGACGTCGCCGAGCGCATCCGCAAGGAATTCGCCCACGTACTGGACACCCCGGCCGGCCGGATCGGTGAACTGACCGCCTGCACGGAAATCCTCCAGGCAGCCGCACGCGTGCCGTTCTACGCCGAACTGGCTGACGGAGTACGGCACCACCTCAGTCGGCTGAAGGACCCACGGCCCGGATCAGCGCCGTCGGGCCGGTGAGCGCTCCGAGGTAGGGAGAGCTGCTGCTGTGGAGGCCAACGCGGTGGGATGCAGCGCGGTGCTACGGGTCATGGCGGCCTGTGCACGAGGACCAGGGGCATGGCGCTGGCCTAGGCGTTGGATGCGCCAGGTTAGTGCGCGGGCGGGGTGGCGGGCGTCGTCCAGGGAGCGCTGGCTGAGCGCCTGGTCGAGAACCGTGGCCGCGTTGTGTCCCCTTGCCTCTGCCTCGGCGAGCACGGTGGCGAGTGCGTCCCAGGCCCGGTCTTCCACAATGCGCTCGGCATGTTCGGGGATGGCCTGCTGGAGGTGGTGGGCGTAGCGGTGCTTGGTCTGCTGGCCGGGAGCACTGCGGGCGAGGTTGCCGAGTACGAGTTCAGCCATTGGTTCGTATGCGGCTTGGAGGTGGACGAGAGCCTGCTGGGCTGCCGCCTCCTGCTGGGCGTGCTGGTGCTTGCGGTGCCAGTGGATCGCGAAGGCCACTGCGGTGAGGGCGGCGTCCAGCAGTATCGCCGGCCCCGACCCGTCGCCCGCCGGGTCGGGATGGCGCCAGATGGCTTGGACGCTGCGGCGCAGGACGCGGGCACTGTCGAGGTCGGCGGTGATGCGGGAGCGGGTGGCGCGCTCGAAGGCAGCTGCGGCCTGCTGCAGTTCGGCCCCCGCCGCGGAAGGGGCGGTGACCGGCAGAAGGTCCAGGGCCGCGCCGAGCGCGACCAGCTGCCCCTGAGCCACGTGGTTATCGCCGAAGGTGAGGTGGCTGGGGATGCGTTCGGTGGCGGCGGTGGCTTGGTGCCACGGATCGCCCGGGCGGACGGCGTTCGGCTCGGGGCGGGTGTCGGTGAGGCGTTGGCGGATCTTGGGCAGGGAGAGGTCGCCGGCGAGGGTGGAGCCGGAGAACCACACCGGCTCGCCATGCTTGTTGACGTCACCGGGCAGGGCGACGCTGTAGCCGAGGATGTCGCCGGAGGGCCCGGCCTTCGGCCGCACGGTCACGCCCGTCGCGTCCAGCAACGCGAAGAACTCGGCCTCGCTGGACGCGGCAGCCACTGCGCGACGTACCCGCAGGCGCAGGACCTCGCGCGCTGTGGCGTCCTGGCCCTGGCGCTTGGCCTTGAAGTGCTCCTTGCTGGTCGGGCGCTTGGCAGCGGTGCCGTCGCCGGGCTTGAGCCGCCTGAGCCCGTAGTCCACTTCGATCTTGCGGGCCTCCTTCTGGACAGCGCGTTGGTCGTAGTCGCGGCGCGGGCGCCGACCGTCCTGGCGCACCAATGTGGCGGCGATGTGGATGTGGTCGTCCGCGTGGCGCACCGCCACCCACCGGCACGCCTCCGCATCCCCGTCAGGCGCGATGCCGGCGGCGGCCACGATCCGGCGCGCCACATCCGCCCACTGCTCGTTGGTCAGGACCGGATCCTCGGGCGCGGCACGGACGGGGCAGTGCCACATGGTGAACTTCGGTGCCTTGTCGCCGAGCATCCGTATGGGCTGGTCGAGCTGTGTGGCGAGCTGGTCCGCCACGTCTTTGGGGTTGCGGTGCGGGCTGCGGCCGGGGTCGGGGGCAAATCCGTTCCAGGAGGCCACCAGGTGGGGGTCGGTGTGCTCGTTGGCTCGGCCCTTGCCGAAGAGGTAGCCAATCGTGCGGCGCGTAGCGTGTGGGCCCTTGCCAAGGATGATCTTGGGTATCACCGGCTCACCGCCCCGTGGTCACACGGTCGATGGCGGTGTCCAGCTCGGCGATCGAAGCTTCGACACGTTCCAGGAGCCGTTGAACGGTGTTGTGGTGGGGCCAGGCGCCGTCCTTGTTGAGGTGCCAGGTGAGCTGGTTGAGGTTGCTGCCGACCATGGCGAGCTGGCGGTTGGCATCCATCAGTGCCTTGACTGCGGCGCGATAGTCGGCGACCGCAGCGGTGGGGTCATCGGAGCGGGCAGCGGCGAGCGACGACTCGGCGACGTAGCCGCCGAGCGCCATGTGGCTCAGGTCAGCGGCTTCCTGGACGAGACCGAACTCGTCGTCGTTGTAGCGGGGGTGCACACGCTTCTCACGCAGCTGCGGCTCTCGCAGACGACGACGAAGGGCAGGTGTCTGCGGTGCGCTCGGCGAAGACTGACTGGCCTCTCCCTCGGTCGGCTCCCCTGGGCCGGCCGACTCCGGCGCCCCCTCGGCACCGGATGCCTCCGCCTCCCCTGGGGCGGAGGCCGGGTAAGGACTCCTTACCCGACAACTTGCTGCGTCTGAAGCTGGGGCGGTGGTCATCCGCTGCTGGGACGAGAGGAGTTCGAGTTCGTCTTTTGCGTCATGCATGTGGGCTCCTGCGAGTGGTGGTGCGTGTGAGGGCCCGCCCCTCTCGTGTTGCTGCGCGGGAGAGGCGGGCAGGGGTGACGTGGGACATGGGGTTCAGCCGGTACCTGTGGCGGCCTGGTCGAGTTCGGCCTGCAGCAGGTTCTTGACGTCATCCAGGCGGCTGCGGGAGATGCCGAATCCCTTGTCGCGGATCGCCTTTTCGATGTTGCGGCGCGAGACGCGCCCGGCCCGGCCGAGGGGGGCTGTGCGGCCGATGTCGATGGCTTCTTCCAGGGAGAGGCTTGGCTGGTTGCCTCCGGGCCTGCCGTGCTGGTGCGCGGCTTCCGCCACGTGCTCGGTGGCCGGTTCGTCCACGGTCTTGGCATTCGTGGCGGGGAGCGGTGCTGTGGCGCTAGCCGTGGTTCCCCTGGCGTGTGTCTGGCTGTTGTTGTGGCGGTGGCCCTCGGTGTCGGGCGCGGTCGGGCGCCGGGCGACGAGAAGGTAGAAGTGGACGGCTCCGGCCAGGGCGAGTGGCGCGATGGCGGAGATGACGCCGACGGTGATGTCGTCGAGGGCGAGCCCTGTGTGGCGGGCTTGCTCGTTGAGGCGGATGGCATGCAGGACGTTGGCCCAGATGCTTGTGGCGGTGGCGATGCCGACCAGCGCCGAGACGTAGAGGCGGGCGGACAGCGGGGCGGTCCGCAGGACGAGCAGGGCACCGATCCCGATGGCGATGAAGCCGTCAATGACGAGCGGGAAGGCGTAGGTGAGCGCCGGGTGGATGTGGCTGGCGGCGGCCATCTGACGCAGGGCGTCGTAGGACAGCGCGAAGGCTGCCACCGCCAGTAGTGCCACACCTGTACGGATCGCTGTGGCCAGTGTCACAGGGGACGCGGACAGGGCGGTGGACGGTGCAGGCAAGGGTGGGGCTCCAGAATGCTGGGCTGACTGATGTGGCCGTGGTCTGGGGGACTCGTCGCGACTCGTTGCACGCCTGGTCAGAGCAGGTACGGGTGCGTCGGTGATGTCGAGTCGACTCGTTGTCGGTCTCCGACTCGTCCCTGCGCTGACCTGCGTGGAGACGAGTCGCGACGAGTCGTGCCGGGTCAGGCGCCGGTCGTGGAATCCGGCGTGGACTCGGGGCAGTAGCGCGCCCAGGAGTCGGCGAACTGCAGTCGAGTGAAGCCCTTGGCCTGGACGCCGCCGTGGAAGCGACGGGTGGCCGAGCTGATCCCGTACTCCTTGAGCAGGATCTGCAGGCCGCGAGGGGTGAGGCCGCTGGCGGTGTGCTCCGGCCAGGGCGTCTCGTCGTCCTGGTTGAGGATGTAGAGGAGACGGCTGGTGCGGATAGCCGGTGGGTTCCCTTCGGTGGCGAAGGCCCGGCGGATGTCGGCCAGAAGGCGGATGCCCAGGCTGCTGCTGTCCTGGTCGTGCTCGGCCTCGTGCTTGGCCGTGACCCGGCAGGCGGTGCGGGCGAGGTCGGGCCACTGGCCTCCCGCGAGGTCGGCGACGCACACCAGCGGCTGCCAGGTATCAGCCGCTCGGTCTTCTACCGGCATGACCGGTGTCAGCTCCATCGCCTCGGCGTGGAGCGGTGCCAGCCATGCGGCGAGCCGGTCGCGGAGTGCGTGGAGGGCCGGGGTGTCGCGGAAGGTACGGAACTCCGCCACCTTCTCGCCCGGCCTGCGGCGGCGCATGCGGATGACAATCGACCTGTCCATGATCGTGTCGGGCAGGTCGCCGATGCCCGCGAGGGCCGCCATCGCGAAGGTGGGGAACTTCGCGACCTCGTGATTGGGGCCGGAGACCCGGAGGGTGGGGCGGTTGCGCTGGTGCCCCGCGTTGAGCAGGCCGCGCATCTCTTCGTTCTTCTCCGCGACCTTCACGGAGCCGAAGAGCGTGTCGGCCTCGTCGACCAACAGGGTCGGTGGGGTATCGGTGATCGACCGAAACACCGCTGCGGCCGAGGCGTTGACCGTGATCAGCGGATCGTGGACGATCTCGGTGATCACGTCGAGGAGCCGCGACTTGCCGCACCGCTTGGCCGGCCCGACGACGGCCAGCCTCGGGGCGTGCTGCCATGCGGTCTGCAGGTGGGTCGCCGCCACCCACAGGGTGACCGCCGTGAGGGCTTCCTCGCTCGGCAGCACGACGTACCGACGGATCTGCTCCCGCAGTTCTGTCAGCACCTGCTCTCCCTCGGAGACCGGGGCGGGGTCGGGTATGACGGTGGGCGGCTCTTCCGGTGACGGCAGAGCATGGGCGTTCGGCTGGCCGGGGACGGCAACAGGCGGCCATACCGGCTTGCCGGAGTCGGGGTCGGAATAGGGCTCGGCTCCCGCATGTTCCACGGGGCAGCTCCTCGTCTGGCGGTGGCGGGCTTGTGCGCCCTTGCCGCCGGGTTGGTTCTTGACGGGCCGTTCGGGGTTGCTGGGGCCTCCGGCGTTGCACCGCCGGGGGCCCGTTCGCGTCTCGCGGGCACCAGGCCATCGCGAGGGAACACGGACCGTACGTTCACACCCGCCAACAGTCCAGCGATTCTGTGTCAGCTCAACGCAGAACCGCCTGCTACGCTGCCGCCCCTTCACGCCGCCAGTCCGAGCAGATCCAGCAGATCCGCGGTCACGACCCGGTAGGCGTTGCCGAGCCGCAGGACCTTGCACGGGTACACGCCCCGCTTCGCCAGCTCGTACCCCTTACTCCGGCCGAGCCCCAGGGCACGGTTGCTGGTTTCCAGGTCAACAGCCACCGGCAGGGCCAGCAGATCCTCCCGGCTCATCCCCTCCGAGCGTCCGGCTGTGCTGTTCTCGCGCATGCGGCGTCCCTTTCGGTACAGCCCTCGGCGAACGCGGCCATCACGTCCGGCTCCAGGCACCTACCAACCAGGATCCTCAAGCTAATGTGTCCACATGACACAGAGCGGTAGGGATGATGAAGCAGACGAAGTTCCGGAGTGGGTGGACCGGATCAAGGCCAATGTGGCCGGCGAGGTCCGACGGAGGAGGAAGGAGATGGGGTGGAGCGCGCAGGAGCTGGCCGACCAGTGCGAGCAGCTCGGGCATCCCATCCCGCGCAACGTGATCGCCAATATGGAATCCGGACGCCGGGCCAGCCTTCCGCTGGTGGACGTCATGGTCCTGGCCGCCGCCCTGGAGACGTACCCGGCCTGCCTGATCTTCCCGGTCGGCTACGTCGACCGAACTCAGGAACTCCCCTTCCACGACCTCGTCCCCACCTGGGACGCCCTGCGGCGCTTCACCGGCGAAGAGGACGTGCCCGGGCACGACGCGGGCCTCGTGCCCGACTTCGAAGCTCACGCCAGCCTCGTACGCACCGCCCTGGCCGCACTCGAAGAAGAAGAACAGGCGCGGTTCGCAGCCAAGACGGCAACCAGCCGCGCCCAGCAGGAAGAAGCCGAACGCAAGCGGACCAAATACGCCGAGCAAGCCGTCTCCGCCAAGTACAACCTCCGCTACCTCCGCAGAGACCTCCGCGAGGACGGAGCCACCCCACCCGACCTCCCACCCGCACTAAATGACGTCGACCCGCCCGAAGCCGACGCCGACACCAACCCGGAGGAACGCCTTTGAAGGGCTCCACGCACCGCCGTTGCTACTGCCGTGACCCGAAGTCCGGCAAGCCGCTCGGCAAGAACTGCCCCAAGCTCACCAGCCGCAAGCACGGCTCGTACTCCATACGCCAGGAGCTCCCGCCCCGCGAGGACGGCACCCGCCGCTCCTTCAGCCGCGCTGGCTACGAGAGCCTCAAGGCCGCTCAGGCCGACCTCGACCACATTCGCGCGCTCCTCGCCCTCGTCGACCAGGACGACCCGGACAGCACTGAGCGGCTGACCGCCATGCTGGAGGAGATCGCCGATGAGAAGGCACCGCTGCCCGAGCCGGAGGAGACCCGCCGCCGACTGAGGGCCGGCCTGGCCCTGCGTGGCACCGTCACCGTCGGGGAGTGGCTCGACTCGTGGTTCGCCTCCAAGAAGCGGCGTAAGACGACGCTCAATGGCTATGCCTCGCACATCCGCGTCCACCTCAAGCCGCGCATCGGGCACATCCGCCTCGACCGTCTCCATGTCGGCCACCTGGTGGAGATGTTCGATGCCATCGCGCTCCAGAACGAGGTGATCGAGGCAGAAAACCAGGCCCGCAGTGAGCAGATCGCGCGCTGCAAGCCGAGCAAGCCGGGGCGGCCCGTGGCCGCCGAGCGAGCGCGATTGGCCGAGGAGCAGCGAAAGCTGGCCGAGATGAAGCCGTTCCGGAAGTTGAACGGCCCCGCCACTCGTCAGGCCATCCGCCGGACTCTGCGCGCTGCGCTCAACGCCGCCATCGCCCAGCAACTCATCACGTTCAACCCGGCGGCCCACGTCGAACTCGAATCCGGCAAGCGGCCGAAGCCTCTGCTCTGGACGGAGGAGCGCGTCCGCCGGTGGCACGAGACCGGCAAGCTGCCGAGTCCCGTCATGGTGTGGACACCGGCGCAGTTCGGTGGCTTCCTCGACGCCGCCGAGGGCGATCGGCTGTATCCGTTCTTCCACATCGTGGGCACACGCGGCCTGCGGCGCGGTGAGGGCGTTGGGCAGGAGTGGGCGGACATCGATCTGGAGGCGGGGCTGATCACTCCCGCCAAGGAGATCGTGGTGGACGGCTGGGCCCCGTACGAGTCCGAGCCCAAGACCGACGGCAGCGCCGGCACGATCGCCCTCGACAGCCTGAATCTGGCCCTTCTGCGGGCTCACAAGACCCAACAGGACGCGGAGCGCCTGGCATGGGGCTCCGCGTGGCAGGACACGGGCAAGGTCTTCACCCAGGAGGACGGCTCGTGCCTGCACCCGGAAACCGTCTCCGAGACGTTCCGCCGCATTCTGGCGACCACGGACCTCCCACCGATCACGCTTCGCGACCTGCGCCACGTCGCAGCCACCCTGACCCACGGAGGCGGCGGGGACATCCACACGGTGAAGGAGGTCCTGCGCCACTCCACCATCGCCCTGACCTCGGACACGTACACGAGCCTGCTGCCCGAACTCGACCGTGAGATAGCCGAGAAGGCGGCGCAGCTCATCCCGAGGGGCCGCCGGAAAGTGCCCGGCGGCGAGGGCCCCGGCGCTCCCGCTCACGCATCGCTCACGCACGGGCCGAAATCGAAACAGCGCCCCGACCGGCCTGAGCCGATGGGAGCGCTGTCTCGCAGGTCAGAGGAGGTTTCCTCGACCGATGACGGTGGGCCATCAGGGGCTCGAACCCTGAACCAATGGATTAAAAGTCCACTGCTCTGCCAATTGAGCTAATGGCCCGCACCGAGCAGCATAGCCCGAGGAGGTGCCGCAGCCCGAAGGCATTACGGATCAAGCCATCCGGCGGGGTGCCGCGGGGCCGTCCGGAGAGGCGCCGCGAGGCCGTTCCACGGGCCCGGCAGGCCGTATCGGTGTCGTACAACACACAGGGCCCGTACGGCACTTGCGTGCGTACGGGCCCCGCGGATCAGCCTCGGTGATCAGCCGTTGCGCTTCCAGCGCGGCTTGTCCTCGCGGCGGCCGAAGGAGCCGGTCGGGGCGCCACGGTGGTCGTCGCGGCGGCCGTAGGGGCGGTCGCCGGAGCGGTGGCCACCGGAGGACGGGCGGCCGCCGGAGCGGTCGTCACGGTTGAACGGGCGGTCGCCGCCACCGGAGCGGTAGCCGCCGGAGGAACGGCCGCCGGAGCGGTCGTCACGGTTGAACGGGCGGCTCGGACGGTCGCCGCGGTCGCGGTTGAAGCCACCCCGGTCGTCACGGCGCTCGAAGGAACGGCCACCGGAACGCTCGTCACGGCGGTCCCGGCCGAAACCGCCCCGGTCGTCACGGCGGTCACGGTCGAAGGAACGGCCACCGGAACGCTCGTCACGGCGGTCCCGGCCGAAGCCACCGCGCTCGTCACGACGGTCGCCGCGGTCGCGGTTGAAGCCGCCCCGGTCGTCACGGCGGTCGAAGGAACGGCCACCGGAACGGTCGTCACGACGGTCCCGGCCGAAGCCACCCCGGTCATCGCGGCGGTCACGGTCGAAGGAACGGCCACCGGAACGCTCGTCACGACGGTCCCGGCGCTCGAAGTTGCCCCGGTCGTCGCGGCGCTCGTCCGACGCGCCTGCCTGGGCCGGCACGGCGGCGGCCTCGGCGACCTCGGCGGCGGCGGTCTCGGCCGCGGCGGCGACCGCCTCGTCCGGGTCCTCACCGCGCTCGCGGGCGGCACGGGCGGTCAGCCGGTCGGCCTCCTCGCGCAGCTCGGTGGCGCGGCGCTGCAGGCGCTCCAGCTCACGGGTGAGCTGGCTCACCTCGCGCTCGGCCTGCTTGGCGCTGTTGTTGGCCGACTCGGCCTGGACCTCGGTGAGCGAGCGCGCACCGGTGATCCGGGCGACGTCCTCGTCGAAGGCACCGGAGCCGCCGACGATGTGGCGCGAGGCGTCCACGCCCGCGTCCTCCATCAGCCGGAAGATCTGCCGGCGCTGGTGCGGCAGCGACAGCGAGACGACGGTGCCGGACTGGCCGGCGCGGGCGGTACGGCCCGAGCGGTGCAGGTAGTCCTTGTGGTCCCCGGCCGGATCGACGTTCAGGACCAGGTCGATGCCGTCGACGTGGATACCTCGGGCGGCGACGTCGGTGGCGACCAGCGCGTTGACGTAGCCGTCCTTGAAGTCCGCGAGCACGCGGGTGCGCGCGCCCTGCGTCATACCGCCGTGCAGCGCGTCGGCCTTCACACCGGACTCGACGAGCTGCTCGGCGATGCGGTCGGCGCCCAGCTGGGTGCGGACGAAGATGATGGTGCGGCCCTTGCGGGCGGCGATGGCGGCGGTGACCGGCGCCTTGTCCTTCGGCTTCACGACCAGGACGTGGTGGGTCATCGTGGTGACGTTGCCCTGGGCGCTGTCGACCTCGTGGCTGACCGGGTTGGTCAGGTAGCGCTTGACCAGGGTGCCGATCTCGTTCTCCATCGTGGCCGAGAACAGCATCCGCTGGCCGCCCTCGGGCACCTGGTCCAGCAGCTCGGTGACCTCGGGCAGGAAGCCCAGGTCGGACATCTGGTCGGCCTCGTCGAGGACCGCGACCTGGACGTTCTCCAGGGAGCAGGCCCCGCGGTTGATGATGTCGCGCAGCCGGCCCGGGGTGGCGACGAGGATGTCGACGCCGCGCTCCAGGGCGTAGATCTGGTTGCCCATGGACGTACCGCCGCAGACGACCTTCATCTTGAGGCCGAGGACGTCGCCGTAGGGCTGGAGGGCGTCGGCGACCTGCATCGCCAGCTCACGGGTCGGGGTGAGGATGACCGCGCGCGGCTTCTTCTTCTCGGTGTGGCCGCCGGCGAGCTGTGCCAGGGTCGGCAGACCGAAGGAGAGGGTCTTGCCGGAGCCGGTGCGGCCGCGGCCGAGGATGTCCTTGCCGGCCAGCGCGTCCGGAATGGTCGCGGCCTGGATCGGGAAGGGGGTGGTGACGCCGTTCTGCGCGAGCTTGCGGACGACGCCCTCGGGCAGTCCGAGGTCGGCGAAGGTGACGGTGTCGGTGGCCGGTGCGTCGTCGGCCGTCGTCACCTCGGGAGCCGTCTGCTCGTCGAGTGCGGGCATGACGGACTGCTCAGTGGAAATGGACATGCGAAATGCGAAACCTTCCGGAGTCTCGGCACGCGCCCAAACTCCGTGTGTTTCACACGACCGCCTCTATGCGGTCAGCCACGGCAAGGGAGAGAACGCGCCACGCGGCGCGCTTCTGTTCTGGCGCCGGGCAAATGGGATCAAACGATCTACCACCATACGCACTCCGCCCCCCGGATGGCAAATGGCCTTCCGACCGGGCCGTCCGCCCCCGCGGACAAACCCACCCGCGCCGCCCGTAATCCCTCACGCCTCCGCGTCGTAGAGCTCCGACTCTTCCGGCTGTGACGCCATCGGCGAGACGGGGGACGGACCCGAGGCGTGGGAACTCGGCGGCGGCGAAGGGCTGCTCGGCGGCGGGGTCGGCTGCGCGGGCGGCGTGCTGGGCACGGAGGAGGCCGGCGGGGTGGCCGGGTGTTCGGGGCGGGGCGGCGAGGGCTCCGTGTGTCCGGGCCGCCCGCCGTGGCCGCCGGAACCACCGTGGCCCCCGGACGAGCCCGGCTCGGGGCCCGACGGCTGTACGGGGCGGGACGGCGTCCCGGGCTCGGACGGCTCCGGCGCCGCGCTCTTCGACGCCTTGCCCGCCTTCTTGCCCTTGCCGCCGGCCGGACGGGACTCGCCGTTGCGGCCCATCCGCCGCGGTCCGTCGCCACGGCCGTCCACGGTCACCCCGTTGGGGCCGGACCCGCCCTCCTTCCCGTCGTGCCGCGCGCTGCGGCCGGCCGGTTTCGGCTCCTCGGGATCGCTCACGTTCATACAGCCGCCCAGGGCCGCGGCCAGCGCGGAGACGGCCACGGCCACGGCGGCGGCCCGGGAGCGGGCCCGGACCGACGGCGGGCGCGACGCGGGGGCAGGGGCAGGGACGGCGGACGACGACGGGGACGGTGTCGGCGTCAGGGACGACGGGCGGTGTGTGCTCGGGCGCACGGCGGGACCTCCGGATCCGGAACGCAGGGACGGCGGCACGGACGCCCTGCCCAACTCCCGCTCCCCACCTGAGGACACGCACCCCGCCCGGCTGATCACAGCGGGCACGCCTTCCGGAGGCGGCCCGCAGCCCCTCCGGCCTCCAGGGCGCGGCTCAGCCGTAGCCCAGCGCGTGCAGCCGCTCGTCGTCGATGCCGAAGTGGTGCGCGATCTCATGAACGACCGTCACCTCGGTCTCCGCGACCACGTCCTCGCGGGTGTCGCACATCCGCAGGGTCGGCCCCCGGTAGACGGTGATCCGGTCCGGCAGCACGCCCGCGTACCACTCCCCCCGGTCGGTCAGCGGCGTCCCCTCGTAGAGCCCGAGCAGCTCGGGGTCTTCGGCGGGGGGTTCGTCCTCGACGAAGACCGCCACGTTGTCCATCAGCCGGGTCAGCTCCGGCGGGATCCGGTCCAGCGCCTCGGCGACCAGTTCCTCGAACTCCTCGCGCGTCATTTCCAGCACACCACCATTCTCCGCCACGCCGCGTCCCCACCGATCGTCGCCGCCCGCCCGTCGCACCGCAGCCCCAACCGGAAGCCGCCACTCCGCGCTTAACGGCGCCACGGTCGGGCATACGGGACCAATGGCCCGCGCAGCGCGCTCCCGGACACCGCACCCCGACCCGCCGCAAAGCCCCCTGCACCGGCTGCTCCATACCGGCCTCGACGGACTGCGCACTCTCCCCGCAGCGGTCCGCCGCGGCCACCGCTCCCGCCGTACGGCCCCCGCCGGCTCTCTGCCCGACGGCGCCCCGCACCGCCCCTGGTCCTCCGCCCTGGGCCTGAGTGCCGTCACCGTCGTGGGCGCCGGGCTGGGACTGCTCCTGATCGGCGGCATCCGGGCCCCCGTCGGCCCCATGGACACCAGCATGGCGCTGCGGCCCTCCCTGACCGGCGGCACCCGGATAGACGTCGCGCCGCTCGGCGACCTGGAACTGAGCAGCCACCACGCGCCCCTGCGGCTCGATGTCGCGGTCGACCGGCTGGACCCGGTGCGCTCCCAGGCGCTGGTCGACCACCCCGAACGGTTCGCCGGGCTGCAGTCCGAGGTCACCCGCGATGTCACCCGCGGCGCCAGGGGGCTCCTGCTGCACTCCGCGGTCGCCGTGGCCTCCGGCGCCACCGCGCTGGCCCTGGCCGTCTACCGCCGCCCGCGCCGCGCCCTGGCCGCCGGCGGTCTGGCGCTCACCCTGCTCACCGCCTCGGCGGGCACCGCGTACGCCACCTGGAACCCCGAGTCCGTACTGGAGCCGAAGTTCTCCGGACTGCTCACCTCGGCCCCGTCCGTGGTCGGCAACGCCCGGAGCATCGTCAGCGAATTCAACGTCTACCAGAAGGAGTTGGCGCGCCTGGTGACCAACGTCACCAAGCTCTACGACGCCACCTCGACGCTGCCCGCCTACCAGCCGGACCCCACCACGATCCGCGTCCTGCACGTCTCCGACGTCCACCTCAACCCCGCCGCCTGGCGGATCATCGCCTCCCTGGTGAAGCAGTACCGGATCAACGTGATCGTCGACACCGGCGACACCATGGACCACGGCTCGGCCGCCGAGAACCACTTCCTGGACCCGGCCTCCGCCCTCGGCGCCCCCTACGTATGGGTGCGCGGCAACCACGATTCACGGGGCACGCAGAAGTACCTGACCGGCCGCCGCCACGTCACCGTCCTCGACCACGGCAAGGTCACCCGGATCGCCGGCGTACGCATCGCGGGCGTCGGCGACCCGCAGTTCACCCCGGACCGCTCCGTGGTGGCGGCCGGCGACCCCGCCGAGCGCACCGCCGGCGGCCGCCTCGCCGACGCGCTGCGCACCCAGCGGCTGGCCGGCACCCCCGTCGACATCGCGCTGGCCCACAACCCCGCCGCCGTGACCGAGGCGGACGGCCTGGCCCCACTGGCCCTGGCCGGCCATGTCCACCACCGGGAGAACACCCTGCTCCCCCGGGGCACCCGGCTGATGGTCGAGGGCTCCACGGGCGGCGGCGGCCTTCGCGCGGTGCAGAACAAGAAGCCCGAGCCGGTCCTCGCGTCGGTGCTCTATCTGGACCGGACGACGAAACGGCTGCAGGCCTGGGACGAGGTCACCCTCGGCGGGCTGGGCCTGTCGCGGGCCGAGGTCAGCCGCCACCTCCCCCACGAGAACCAACCCGGCGCCACGCGTTCCCCGTCCGGCTCCCCGCCCGCCGCTGACCCGTCCGCCCGCCCGCCGTCCACCCCCTCGTCCGGCTCTCCCGGGCCCCCGGCCAGGAGCCCTTCCGACCACCGCCGCTAAACCGTTTTGGCGAACCGTCCTCCCATCCCATATGCTTCTCACGTCCCCGACGGCGCCGGTAACGACGCCAAGGTGGCCACCAGCCCTCATCGTCTAGTGGCCCAGGACGCCGCCCTTTCAAGGCGGTAGCACGGGTTCGAATCCCGTTGGGGGCACGCAACATCGTGTGTGAGAATGGCTTGCGCCGCTTTCGCACAATGCAAGGTCCTGTGGAGCAGTTTGGAGTGCTCGCCACCCTGTCAAGGTGGAGGCCGCGGGTTCAAATCCCGTCAGGACCGCTGCGGCTGGGTAGCTCAGTTGGTACGAGCGATCGCCTGAAAAGCGATAGGTCGCCGGTTCGACCCCGGCCCCAGCCACACCCTTTGAAAGAAGGCCCCGATTCGCCGAATCGGGGCCTTCTTCGTTCCTATGTGACGTCGGCCGCCTCCGGGTGTTCGTGCTTCGGCAGCCAGAAGATCAGCCCGGCACCCCAGGTGATCGCCCCCGTGCTTGCGAGGCCGAGCCCGAAACGCAGCACCCGCGCAGCGCCCTCCCAGTCGTCCGGCGCACCGAAGGCCAGCCATACGTCACAGGCGATGCCGGCGATCATCATCATGACGCCGGCTATCCGTCGCAATCCCTTGTCCATGCGGCCATCCTGACGTACCCGCACAGGCGTTCTCCCCTCTTTTCCCGGTACCGGCGCTGTTTTCCGCCTTTCCCCACCCGGGTTCCCGGCTGCACGGAATGCATGGGTACGCGGCCCTGTTCCCCGGTCCGCTCCACGGCAGGCGCCGCTGCCTGCGCGGGCCACCCGTACAGCGGCACCGCCCCGCCCGGAGGCGCGGGAGACGGGCGCGGCGGCCGGCCGGGGCCCGGCTGTCACGGCGCCCGGCCGCCGCCCGCGCGGGCAAATGGTTCGCCAGTCGTTCAGAGGAGGTGAGATCCTGGGGGACGTATGTCCAGTCAGCCTGCCTCCGCCATGCCCGACGGCTCTGCTCCCGCGCTGCCCGGCACCGCCGCTCCCGGCCTCTCCGACCTGCTGGAACGTCTCCCCGAGCTGATGCTGCGCGATCAGCAGCGGCTGGGGCGCCGGCTCGACGGCGCGCGCCGCATCCGTAAGCCCGAGGCCCGCGCCGCGGTGCTCTCGGAGATCGCCGGTGGTATCGACGAGGCGGAGCTGCGGGTCGAGCAGCGGCGCGCCGCGGTGCCCGAGATCACGTATCCGGAAGAGCTGCCGGTCAGCCAGAAGAAGGACGAGATCCTCGCCGCGATCCGCGACCACCAGGTCGTGATCGTCGCCGGTGAGACCGGCTCCGGCAAGACGACGCAGATCCCCAAGATCTGCCTGGAGCTCGGCCGCGGCGTCCGGGGCCTGATCGGGCACACCCAGCCGCGCCGGATCGCGGCCCGTACCGTCGCCGAGCGGGTGGCCGAGGAGCTGAAGACCCCGCTGGGCGAGGCGGTCGGCTGGAAGGTCCGCTTCACGGACCAGGTCGGCGGGGACACCCTCGTCAAGCTGATGACGGACGGCATCCTGCTCGCCGAGATCCAGACGGACCGGGAGCTGCGCCAGTACGACACGATCATCATCGACGAGGCGCACGAGCGCAGCCTCAACATCGACTTCATCCTCGGCTATCTGGCCCAGCTGCTGCCCCGGCGCCCGGACCTCAAGATCGTCATCACCTCGGCGACCATCGACCCGGAGCGGTTCGCCCGGCACTTCGGCAGCTTCGCGTCCGTAGGGGCGGCGCCCGACCGCGCCGGCTCCCCGGACGCCGCAGACGGCTCCGGGAGCGACGGGGAGACGAAGCCGACCGCGCCGGTCGTCGAGGTCTCCGGCCGGACGTACCCGGTGGAGGTGCGCTACCGCCCACTGCTGGAGGAGGGCGGCCAGGACGCGGACCGCGACCAGATCACCGCGATCTGCGACGCCGTGGACGAGCTGCGGTCCGCCGGGCCCGGCGACATCCTGGTCTTCCTCTCCGGCGAACGGGAGATCCGCGACACCGCGGACGCGCTCAACAAGAAGAACCTCCCGGCCACCGAGGTCCTCCCGCTGTACGCCCGGCTGTCGCACGCCGAGCAGCACCGCGTCTTCCAGCGGCACACGGGCCGGCGGATCGTGCTGGCCACGAACGTCGCCGAGACCTCGCTGACCGTCCCGGGCATCAAGTACGTCATCGACCCGGGCATGGCCCGGATCTCCCGCTACAGCTACCGCACCAAGGTCCAGCGGCTGCCCATCGAGCCGGTCTCGCAGGCCAGCGCCAATCAGCGCAAGGGCCGCTGCGGCCGTACCAGCGACGGCATCTGCATCCGCCTCTATTCAGAGGACGACTTCCTCTCCCGTCCGGAGTTCACCGACGCGGAGATCCTGCGGACGAACCTCGCCTCCGTCATCCTGCAGATGACCGCGGCCGGCCTCGGCGACATCGAGAAGTTTCCCTTCATCGACCCGCCGGACCGCCGCAACATCAAGGACGGCGTCGATCTGCTCAGCGAGCTCGGGGCGCTGGACACCAAGCAGAAGGACCCCAAGAAGCGGCTGACCCCGATGGGCCGCAAGCTGTCCCAGCTGCCGGTCGACCCGCGGCTGGCGCGGATGGTGCTGGAGGCCGACCGCAACGGCTGTGTCCGCGAGGTCATGGTCATCGCGGCGGCGCTGTCCATCCAGGACCCGCGCGAGCGGCCCGCGGACAAGCAGCAGCAGGCCGATCAGCAGCACGCCCGCTTCAAGGACGAGACCTCCGACTTCCTCGCCTTCCTCAACCTCTGGCGTCATATCCGCGAGCAGCAGAAGGAACTGTCCTCCTCGGCCTTCCGCCGGATGTGCCGGAGCGAGTTCCTGAACTACCTCCGGATACGCGAGTGGCAGGACATCTACTCCCAACTGCGGTCGGTCGCCAAGACGATGGGCATCCACCTCAGCGAGGAGGACGCGGCGCCGGACCACATCCACACCTCCCTGCTTTCTGGTTTGCTTTCGCACATCGGCATCAAGGACACCGACGCCAAGAACGAGTATCTGGGCGCCCGCAGCGCCAAGTTCGCGGTCTTCCCCGGCTCCGCGCTCTTCAAGAAGCCGCCGCGCTGGGTGATGTCCGCCGAGCTGGTCGAGACGTCCCGCCTGTGGGCGCGGGTGAACGCCCGGATCGAACCGGAGTGGATCGAGCCGCTCGCCCAGCACCTGGTCAAACGCACGTACAGCGAGCCGCACTGGGAACAGAGGATGGCCGCGGTGATGGCGTACGAGCGGGTGACGCTCTACGGCGTGCCGATCGTCGCCCAACGCAAGATCGCCTACGGCCGGATCGACCCGGAGACCTCGCGGGACCTGTTCATCCGCAACGCCCTGGTCGAGGGCGACTGGCGCACCCACCACCAGTTCTTCCATGACAACCGCAAACTCCTCGGCGAGGTCGAGGAGTTGGAGCACCGCGCCCGGCGCCGCGACATCCTCGTGGACGACGAGACGCTCTTCGACTTCTACGACCGGCGCATCCCCGCGGACGTGGTCTCCGGGGCGCATTTCGACGCCTGGTGGAAGAAGCGGCACCGCGAAGAGCCGGAGCTGCTGAACTTCGAGCACTCGATGCTCATCAACGAGTCCGCCGAGGCCGTCACCAAGGACGACTACCCGGATTCCTGGCGGCAGGGAAAGCTGAAGTTCAAGGTCACCTACCAGTTCGAGCCGGGCGCCGACGCGGACGGCGTGACCGTCCACATCCCCCTCCAGGTCCTCAACCAGGTCTCCTCCGAGGGCTTCGACTGGCAGATCCCGGGCCTGCGCGAGCAGCTGGTGACGGAGCTGATCCGGTCCCTGCCCAAGCCGATCCGGCGCAACTACGTCCCGGCCCCGAATTTCGCGGCCCGCTTCCTGGACTCCACGGTCCCCCTCCAGGGCACCCTGACGACGTCTCTGGCGGCCGGTCTGCAGCGGATGGTGGGCGTCCCCGTCGAGGCCGCGGACTTCGACGCGTCCAAGGTCCCCGACCACCTCAAGATCACCTTCCGGGTGGTCGACGAGCGGCGGCGCAAGCTCGCCGAGGCCAAAGACCTGGAGGCGCTGCGGCTGAAGCTCAAGCCGAAGACCCGGGCGGCCATCTCCAAGGCCTTCGAGCAGGCCGCCGAACGGCCCGGCCGGGACCGCAAGGGCGGCGCGGGCGACGGCGCGACGGCCGGCCCCGAGCAGCGGACCGGGCTGACGTCCTGGACGATCGGCACGCTTCCGCGCACCTTCGAGACCCGGCGGGCGGGCCAGCCGCTGAAGGCCTATCCGGCGCTGGTCGACGAGGGCAGCAGCGTCGCGGTACGCCTCTTCGACACCGAGGCCGAGCAGCTCACCGCGATGTGGGCGGGCACCCGCCGGCTCATCCTGCTGAACATTCCGTCCAACCCTGCCAAGTTCGCCCAGGGCAAGCTGAGCAACCAGCAGAAGCTCGCGCTGTCCCGCAATCCGCACGGCTCCATCCCGGCGCTCTTCGAGGACTGCGTCACCGCCGCGGCGGACCGTCTGATCGCGGCCCGGGGCGGCCCGGCGTGGGACGAGGAGTCCTTCCGCAAGCTGTTCGACGCGGTCCGGGCGGACCTGGTGGACGTCACCCTGAGGACCATCCAGCAGGTCCAGGAGGTGCTGGCCGCCTGGCAGGCGTGCGAGCGCCGGCTGAAGGAGACGACGTTCCCCTCCCTGCTGCCGTCCCTGGCGGACGTCAAGGAGCAGCTTGCGGCGCTGATGAAGCCGGGCTTCGTGACGGCGCACGGCGCCAAGCGGCTGCCGGACCTGATGCGCTATCTGGTCGCCGCCGACCGCCGGCTGCAGCAGCTGCCCACCCACGCCGAGCGGGACCGCACCCGTATGGCGAAGGTGAAGGAGATGCAGGACGAATACGCCTGGCTGCTGGAGCAGTTCCCGCAGGGCCGCCCGGTGCCGCCCGCGGCCCTGGAGATCCGCTGGATGATCGAGGAGCTCCGGGTGAGCTACTTCGCCCATGCGCTGGGGACCGCGTACCCGGTCTCCGACAAGCGCATCGTGAAGGCGGTGGACGCCGCCGCGCCGTAGGAACCCGGCCTGCCGGTAGCGAGTTCGACCGCACCCCCTGACCTGCTGTACAGTCTTGCTCGCAGCCCGCCGCAAGCGGAAAGCGAAACGCAAGGTCCTGTGGAGCAGTTTGGAGTGCTCGCCACCCTGTCAAGGTGGAGGCCGCGGGTTCAAATCCCGTCAGGACCGCATCTCCACGGCCCGCATCCCTCTCGGATGCGGGCCGTTCTGCTGCCTGGACCGGGCCGCGCCCCGTGCGCGGCCACCACCGGCCACCCGACACCCCGTCAGCTCACGCTCCACGGCCACGGTCGGCCACCACCCCGGGCCGCAGCGCCGAAACGGGCCCCGTCGGCCCTCCCCCGCGCCCCGCCACCCAGCAGTCGCACCGCCGTCCGTTTTCGGCCCCGTCGACTGCGGACCGTAGCCGGATTGCCGCCCACTGTATTGACGGGGGCACGTACCGCCGGTACTCACTGAGGAAAGCGTGGGGGCCGGGGAGGTATGCGCAATGACGACTGCGGTACGGCACGAGACCAGGGCACTGCTGCGGGCCCATCTGTCCGCCGCCGCGGGCTATCGCCATGTGATGCGGCACTGCCCCGTCTGCCATCAGCTGCAACGGCTCGCCATGGAGCCGCACACGGGCCGTTCGGGACGTCCGGCGCCCGAATCCGCCACCGCCTCGCCCGCGGCCGTCTGCGAGCCGCCGGCGGACGGGGACGGAAGTCCCGCGAGCCGGTGACCACCAGGCCCCTGCGCCGGCCCTCGCGCGGCGCCGGCCTGTGGGGTGTCGCGGGCGGAGTTCACTATCGCAGCGGAAGTATCGTCTTCAAGCATCGGACCCTGTGACGGGTGTCACCGAACAAGTTTGGCGCGATGCGGAACTTACACCCGCCCTACAACCGGTCAATTTAATATGTGCAATTGCACCACCCCCCAGACGACTTCGGGAAGGGGGCTCGGGGTCTGCGCTGAACGACCCTCACAGGCCCCGTGAAGACCCCCTGGCCGCCGTCCGGAGCGACGTCGGCGCCAGGCCGACCCGACCGCCCTGACGGGCGCTGAAGCGGGCGCACACACAAAAATCGCGCTGGACCCGGCGGAGTCCAGCGCGATCGATGACGTACCCAAGTGGAGCAGGTGAGGGGCCTGTGGGGCAGGCGCCGCGTCATATGAAGCTGTGTGAAGCGGTAGAGCTGTGGCACAAAGCGGGCGCTTTCGGGTTGGGGGCCCCGAAAACGTCCTGGTTATGCGGTTGTTCAGGCCTCGCTGCGCTGCTGCGGAATGCCCGCGAGCAGTGCGCGGACCTCAGCCTCGCGGTAACGCCGGTGTCCTCCGAGCGTGCGGATGGACGTGAGCTTGCCTGCCTTGGCCCAGCGGGTCACCGTCTTCGGGTCCACGCGGAACATCGTGGCGACCTCAGCAGGGGTAAGCAGCGGCTCGGCGTCAGGGGTGCGAGCGGTCATGAGCGGCCTCCTCGGGAGAACCGAACCATCACGGTTCTTTCCTCTAAATTCTGCACCTTGACCCACGTTGCCCGAAATGGCGGACGCGGGCCGAGTCGGTTATAGGACGAACGGCTTGTCCTCGGCACTACAACTACACCATCTGTCCAGCCACGTCGGCCAAACCGATGGAATTGCCCTCTCAGGTGTTCAACCTCGGCGGATGCCGATGGACCGTGCCATAGCGGACAGTCACCCGTCCGTGACGATCAGTCACAGCGTGATCAGCCGCCACGAGACCCCTCAAGGAACGCAATACCGATCTATCCGCCCTTAGTTGGACGGAAGGAGCCCTGGTCGGGCTCCTTGTCCTATTTTGGCACGAGGGTATGGCTTGGGAGCAAGACCCGATGTCAGTGCTTTAGGTCACGCTTGAGGCAATCGCCCGGATCAGGACCTACGTCCTTTACCGGCCGGCCACCGAAAAGCGAAGGGGACGCTTCCGCGCCACGAACCCCCGGCACCACACCACGCCTCAGCTGGAGAACTGACGCTCGCGCACCGCACGCCACCGCTGGGAAAGCTTCTCGTACGCGGCTCCGGCCCGCTCGCCGTCCCCCTCGCGCAGCGCCGCCAGCCCCTCCGCCACCTCGGCGGCGGAACGGTCCTCGGCGAGCTGCCCGTCGGGCACCGCGTGCACCAGCCCTCCGTAATCCAGCTCCACGAGCGAACGCGGATGGAATTCCTCGAGCCAGCGCCCCACATCTACCAGGCCTTCGATCAAGGGCCCCTCTTCCAGGGCGTCCCGCAGCGTGCGCAGGCCACGGGCGACCCGGCGCCGCGCCTGCACCATCGGCGTCCGGTAGCGCAGCACCGGCCCCTGGTCGCTCTTCGTGTACTCCCGCTCGCCGTCGGCGAACAGCACGAACCAGCGGACCGGGACGTGCCAGGCGGCGCCGCGGATCCAGGGCCGGGCGTCCGGGTTGCGCTCCCGCCACTGCTCGTAGTCGGTGGCCGCCTGCCGGCGCACCACCGGGGGCAGCGCCGCGTCCAGCACCGGGGCCGGCAGCAGCTCGTCCAGCGACTCCAGGGCCTGCCAGCCGCGCAGCCGGGTGCGCCAGGGGCAGACGCAGGTGACGTCGTCCACGACGGCGATGAAGGCGTCCGCGCTCTCGTGGACCGGCACGGGAACGGGTGGGGTCGGCAGCAGATCCGCCAGCGCCCGGCGCTGCTCGTCCTGTGCGGTGGGGGTCTTCTCCCGCCTGGCATAGCGTGCCCAGTGGGAGCGTTCCGGCTCCGGGAACGCAGCCAGCGGCTCGTAGACCCGCAGATATGCCATGTACGGGACCTTCACCGACGACGCCAGGGCCACGCCCGCTCCTTCAGAGGGAAGTCCACCGCCGGGAGATCCGGAGGACCCCCGCCGGCCTGCGATACGACCAGATCGTCCCATGCCCGTCCCCCGGGAGAGGGTGATCCTCAGCACCTGGCGGATCAACCGGCCGCGCAGGTCTTACGCTCTTTTCAACCGGCCCTCCCCACCTGTTAGGAGGGCGTCCCTTCGCGACTTATGGGAGTCACCACAGTGACTGACGTACGTCCGGCCTCCGCCGGCACCGACGGCGGCGTTCTGCACACCCTGTTCCGGTCGGAGCAGGGGGGCCATGAGCAGGTCGTTCTCTGCCAGGACCGTGCCAGCGGCCTGAAGGCCGTCATCGCCATCCACAGCACCGCCCTGGGCCCCGCCCTCGGCGGCACCCGCTTCCACGCCTACGCCTCCGAGGAGGAGGCCGTGCTGGACGCCCTGAACCTGGCGCGCGGCATGTCCTACAAGAACGCCCTCGCCGGACTCGATCACGGCGGCGGCAAGGCCGTGATCATTGGTGACCCCGATCTGATCAAGACCGAGGAACTCCTGCTCGCCTACGGCCGGTTCGTGGCCTCCCTCGGGGGCCGCTATGTCACCGCGTGCGACGTCGGTACGTACGTCGCCGACATGGACGTCGTCGCCCGTACGAACAAGTGGACCACCGGCCGCTCCCCCGACAACGGCGGCGCCGGCGACTCCTCCGTGCTGACCGCCTACGGCGTCTTCCAGGGCATGCGCGCCTCGGCCCAGCACGCCTGGGGCGACCCGACGCTGCGCGGCCGCAAGGTGGGCATCGCGGGCGTCGGCAAGGTCGGCCACCTCCTCGTCGAGCACCTCCTCCAGGACGGCGCCGAGGTCGTGATCACCGATGTCCGGGCCGAGTCGGTGGACCGGGTCCGCGCGAAGTTCCCGCAGGTCACCGCCGTCGCGGACACCGAGGCACTGATCCGCACCGAGGGTCTGGACGTCTATGCGCCGTGTGCGCTGGGCGGTGCGCTGAGCGACGAGTCGCTGCCGGTGCTGACCGCAAAGGTGGTGTGCGGCGCGGCCAACAACCAGCTCGCGCACCCCGGCGTCGAGAAGGATCTCTCCGACCGCGGCATCCTCTACGCCCCCGATTACGTCGTGAACTCCGGCGGTGTCATCCAGGTGGCCGACGAGCTGCACGGCTTCGACTTCGACCGCTGCAAGGCCAAGGCGGCGAAGATCTTCGACACCACCCTGGCGATATTCGCTCGTGCGAAGACCGACGGCATTCCGCCGGCCGCGGCCGCCGACCGCCTGGCCGAGCAGCGGATGGCGGAGGGCCGCCGCGGCTGACCGAGGCCGGAAATGCGGCCTTGTCGGCCGGAAAGCGACCCTTGGGCGGCCCGCCACGGGTGATCAGGGAGACATCCCTCACCACCCGTCGGCGGGTCGCCGTACGGGACAGGTTAAAATCGCAGTTGACCAGCGGGGACGGGGCACCTTGCCGGTCGTGCCGAGCGGCGGGTGATGCGGGCGACGTACCGTATGGCCGCGGAAGCAGGTACCGTTAAAGCCCTACGGGCCGGTCTCTCTGTCGAGAGCCCGCTCTGATCCATGAACGCGTGTCAAGACTCTGGGGCCATCGAGCCCCGTCATTGAGGGGGTCGACCCATGGGGCGCGGCCGGGCCAAGGCCAAGCAGACAAAGGTCGCCCGCCAGCTGAAGTACAGCAGCGGTGGGACGGATCTCTCACGACTGGCCGACGAGCTGGGTGCAACACCGTCGAACCAGCAGCCTCCGAACGGAGAGCCGTTCGAGGATGACGAGGACGACGACCCGTACGCACGGTACGCAGAGCTGTACAACGACGACGAAGAGGACGAGGGCGACTCGTCGGACCAGCGTCGTCGCGCTTGAGTCTCTGCGCTCGCGGCACCCATAACAGCATCACGGACCCGGTCCTGGGCTTGCCCGGACCGGGTTCTGTGCTGCCCGGATCGCTGAGCGGATGACCTCGGGTGCGGCCGTCGCGACGACGGCCGCACGGGCCGCCCATGGCCCGGACCACCGGGCCATGGGATAGGCGCGGTCCGTCAGCTCGCGTAGTCACCGGTCAGGGTCACTGCCTCGGCGTGAGCACCGCGCTCGACGATCTCGCCGGTGACCCAGGCGTCCACCCCGCGGTCGGCGAGCGTGGTCAGCGCGGCCTCCACCGATCCCTGCGGGACCACGGCGATCATGCCGACGCCCATGTTGAGGGTCTTCTCCAGCTCCAGGCGCTCGACCGAGCCGGCCGAACCGACCAGGTCGAAGACCGGGCCCGGCGTCCAGGTGGAGCGGTCGACGGTGGCGTGCAGACCGTCCGGGATGACCCGGGCGAGGTTGTTGGCCAGACCGCCGCCGGTGATGTGCGAGAAGGCGTGCACCTCGGTCGTACGGGTCAGCGCCAGGCAGTCCAGCGAGTAGATCTTGGTGGGCTCCAGGAGCTCCTCGCCGAGCGTGCGGCCGAACTCCGGGATCTCCCGGTCCAGGGCCATCCCCGCCCGGTCGAAGAGCACGTGGCGGACCAGCGAGTACCCGTTCGAGTGAAGGCCGGAGGACGCCATGGCGATCACCGCGTCACCCGTACGGATGCGATCCGCGCCCAGGACCCGGTCCGCCTCGACGACACCCGTGCCGGCACCCGCGACATCGAACTCGTCCGCGCCCAGCAGCCCCGGGTGCTCCGCGGTCTCGCCGCCGACCAGCGCGCAGCCGGCCAGCACACAGCCCTCGGCGATGCCCTTGACGATCGCGGCGACCCGCTCCGGGTAGACCTTGCCGACGCAGATGTAGTCGGTCATGAACAGCGGTTCGGCGCCGCAGACGACCAGGTCGTCGACGACCATGCCGACGAGGTCGTGGCCGATGCTGTCGTAGACGCCCATCTTGCGGGCGATGTCGACCTTCGTGCCGACGCCGTCGGTGGCGGAGGCCAGCAGCGGCCGCTCGTACCGCTTCAGCGCCGAGGCGTCGAAGAGGCCGGCGAAGCCGCCGAGCCCGCCGACGACCTCGGGGCGGGTGGCCTTCTTCACCCACTCCTTCATCAGGTCCACGGCGCGGTCGCCGGCTTCGATGTCGACGCCCGCGCTCGCGTAGCTGGCACCGGTGCCCGCGTGCGGAGCACGCTCAGATGATTCAGCGGACATGCTGAGAACTTTCGTGTCGGGTGGATACGAGCTCTACGGGCGACGCAGCGCGTCGGCGCCGCCGACCCCGGCCGTGAGCGTCTGGACGCCGTCCACGTCGGACTTCGCCGCCGCCGCGGTGTCCGACTCCAGGAGGTGCTTGCCCAGCAGCTCCGGGTCGGGCAGCTCCATCGGGTACTCGCCGTCGAAACAGGCGCGGCAGAGGTTCGGCTTGGCGATGGTGGTCGCCTCGATCATGCCGTCGATGGAGATGTACGCGAGCGAATCGGCGCCCAGCGACTTCCCGATCTCCTCCACGCTCAGCCCGTTGGCGATCAGCTCCGCGCGGGTGGCGAAGTCGATGCCGAAGAAGCACGGCCACTTGATCGGCGGGGACGAGATCCGGATGTGGACCTCGGCGGCGCCGGCCTCGCGCAGCATCCGGACCAGGGCGCGCTGGGTGTTGCCGCGGACGATCGAGTCGTCGACGACCACCAGGCGCTTGCCGCGGATGACTTCCTTGAGCGGGTTGAGCTTGAGGCGGATACCGAGCTGGCGGATGGTCTGCGAGGGCTGGATGAAGGTCCGGCCGACGTAGGAGTTCTTAACCAGGCCCGAGCCGTAGGGGATGCCGCTGGCCTCGGCGTACCCGACGGCGGCCGGGGTGCCGGACTCCGGAGTCGCTATCACCAGGTCGGCGTCGGCGGGTGCCTCGGCGGCGAGCTTGCGGCCCATCTCCACCCGGGAGAGGTACACGTTGCGGCCGGCGATGTCGGTGTCCGGGCGGGCCAGGTAGACGTACTCGAAGACACAGCCCTTGGGGCGGGCCTCGGCGAAGCGGCTGCTGCGCAGACCGTCCTCGTCGATGGCGACCATCTCACCGGGCTCGATCTCCCGGATGAAGCTGGCGCCGCAGATGTCGAGGGCGGCGGTCTCGGAGGCCACCACCCAGCCGCGCTCCAGGCGGCCGAGGACCAGCGGGCGGATGCCCTGCGGGTCGCGGGCGGCGTAGAGCGTGTGCTCGTCCATGAAGCAGAGCGAGAAGGCGCCCTTGACCTTCGGCAGGACGCGCGGGGCGGCCTCCTCGACGGTCAGCGGCTTGCCCTCCTCGTCGACCTGGCCGGCCAGCAGGGCGGTCACCAGGTCGGTGTCGTTGGTGGCCGCGACCTGGGTCGCGCGGCCGCCCTCGCGGGGCAGCGCGGTGACCAGATCGGCCAGCTCGGCGGTGTTGACCAGGTTGCCGTTGTGGCCGAGCGCGATCGAGCCGTGCGCGGTCGCACGGAAGGTCGGCTGGGCGTTCTCCCACACCGAGGCACCGGTGGTGGAGTAGCGGGCATGGCCCACGGCGATGTGGCCCTGGAGGGAGCCGAGGGAGGTCTCGTCGAAGACCTGGGAGACCAGGCCCATGTCCTTGAAGACGAGGATCTGGGAGCCGTTGCTCACCGCGATGCCCGCGGACTCCTGTCCACGGTGCTGCAGCGCATACAGCCCGAAATAGGTGAGTTTGGCGACCTCTTCACCCGGAGCCCAGACACCGAAGACGCCGCAAGCGTCCTGGGGGCCCTTCTCGCCGGGGAGCAGGTCGTGGTTGAGTCGTCCGTCACCACGTGGCACGGCACCGAGTCTAGGGCAGGTCGCGCATTCATCCGAACCGGGGATGCACCCGCAACTGGAGAAGTGCATGAATGCGGGGCGGTGGACAGCTGACGTGGTCACGGCAGCTGAGGCGGCGGCCGACGGGCCGGGACGCCGCTTCCGCGGGGCCGGGTGCCGCGCCCGGCGCCGCGCTGAACTGGGTTTTCTTCACCGCCGAGCGGACTGCAGCACTCCGCTTCCCACTCCCCCGCGCGCACCCGTTCCACGGCCAGGGCGTCGCTTTCCGCCGGTTCGCCGCCGCGGCGCCGTCCCGTCCGTGTGAGATACGCGACGCGGCCGTCCGGCGCCGGAAGCGACCCGGCCGGGCCCGGCGCGGGTCAGCTCATGACGGGCAGATATCCGGCGATATCGGCCCGCTCGCCACTGGCGCTGACCCGTGCCGCGGCCACCGCCTCGGCCCAGGTCGTACGGCCCGTGGCCAGCCGTATCCAGGTAAGCGGGTCGGTTTCGACGACATTCGGCGGGGTGCCGCGGGTGTGCCGGGGGCCCTCGACGCACTGCACCACGGCGAACGGCGGGACCCGCACCTCGACGGAGCCGCCGGGCGCGCGGGCCGCCAGCGCATCGGCCAGCAGCCGGGTCGTGGTGGCCAGGGCCTGGCGGTCGAACGGGATCTCCCGGCCGGTCGCCGCCGCCAGGTCGTCGCCGTGCACGACGAGTTCGAGACAGCGGGTGACCAGGAAGTCGGACAGCCGCAGCGCACCGGGGACGGCGGCCACCACCCGGTCGTCGCGCTCGGCGCCGACGCGCTCGGCGAACTCCGCCGCGGTGCGCTCCAGCAGCTCGACGGGGTCATGGGCGGCGGCCAGGGCGCGGGTGCGCTCGTCGACGGAGGCCGCGAGCGGCGCGGACGCGGACGGCCACTCCAGCAGGGTGGCCTCCGGCTGCGGTGGGGCCGGCTGCGCCATGCCCCGCGCCACCGCGCCCAGCGCCATGGACAGATGCGCCACCAGCTCGCGCACCGTCCAGTCGCCGAGCCGGGTCGGCAGCGCGAACTGCTCGGGCGTGAGGCCGCGTACGGCGTCCCGGACATGGCCGAGCTGGACCGTGACGGCTGCGCGGGTCTTCTTCGGGTCGTACTGGCGGGGGCGCGGCTTCCGGGCGACGGGAGGCATGGTGATCAGACTAGGCGGGGCCACTGACAACGTCCCCGGAATGCGGCAACGGCCCGCCCCCTGACCGGGGACGGGCCGTCGGAACCGTCGTACGGGCGGAGTGCACCGCCCGGCCGGACTCAGGCGATCAGGCCCGGGATGGTCGCCTCGTGCGCCGCCTTGAGCTCGCTCAGCGGCAGGCTGAACTGGCCCTGGATGTCGATCGCGTCGCCGTCGACCACACCGATCCGGGTGGCCGGCAGCCCCCGCGCACCGCACATGTCGGTGAAGCGGAGCTCCTCGCTGCGCGGGACGGCGACGACCGCGCGGCCCGCCGACTCGGAGAACAGCAGGACGAAGGGGTCCAGCCCGTCGGGCACGACGAGGCGGGCGCCCTTGCCGCCGCGCAGGCAGGACTCCACCAGCGCCTGGATCAGACCGCCGTCGGAGAGGTCGTGCGCGGCGTCGATCATGCCGTCGCGGGACGCCGAGATCAGCACCTCCGCCAGCAGCCGCTCGCGCTCCAGGTCCACCGCGGGCGGCAGACCGCCGAGGTGGTCGTGCACGACCTGCGACCACGCCGAACCGCCGAGTTCCTCGCGGGTCTCGCCCAGGAGGTAGACCAGCTGGCCCTCCTCCGCGAAGGCGATCGGCGTACGCCGGTTCACGTCGTCGATGACACCGAGCACCGCGACGACCGGGGTCGGGTGGATCGCCACCTCGCCGGTCTGGTTGTACAGCGAGACATTGCCGCCGGTGACGGGCGTGCCCAGGGTCTGGCAGGCATCCGCGAGACCACGCGTGGCCTCGGCGAACTGCCACATCACGGCCGGGTCCTCGGGCGAACCGAAGTTCAGGCAGTCGGAGACCGCCAGCGGCTTGGCACCGGACGCGGCGACATTGCGGTACGCCTCGGCCAGCGCCAGCTGCGCGCCCGTGTAGGGGTCGAGCTTGGCGTAGCGCCCGTTGCCGTCCGTGGCGAGCGCGACACCGAGGTCGGTGTCCTCGTCGATGCGGACCATGCCGGAGTCCTCCGGCTGCGCGAGGACGGTGTTGCCCTGCACGAACCGGTCGTACTGGTCGGTGATCCACGCCTTGGAGGCCTGGTTGGGCGACGCCACCAGCTGGAGCACCTGGGCCCGCAGTTCCTCCGCGGTCGCCGGGCGCGGCAGCTTGGCCGCGTCGTCGGCCTGGAGGGCGTCCTGCCAGTCGGGGCGCGCGTAGGGGCGCTGGTAGACCGGGCCCTCATGGGCGACGGTGCGCGGCGGCACGTCCACGATCTGCTCGCCGTGCCAGAAGATCTCCAGCTGGGAGCCGTCCGTCACCTCACCGATGACGGTCGCGATGACATCCCACTTCTCGCAGATCTCCAGGAAGCGGTCGACCTTCCCGGGTTCGACGATCGCGCACATCCGCTCCTGGGACTCGCTCATGAGGATTTCCTCGGGCGAGAGGGAGGAGTCGCGCAGCGGCACCGTGTCCAGCTCGACGCGCATACCGCCGGAGCCGGCCGAGGCCAGCTCGCTGGTGGCACAGGACAGCCCGGCGCCGCCGAGGTCCTGGATACCGGCGACCAGGTCCGCCTTGAAGATCTCCAGGGTGCACTCGATGAGCAGCTTCTCCTGGAAGGGGTCTCCGACCTGGACGGCGGGGCGCTTGGCCGGCTTGGAGTCGTCGAAGGTCTCCGAGGCCAGCACGGAGACGCCGCCGATGCCGTCGCCGCCGGTGCGGGCGCCGTAGAGGATGACCTTGTTGCCGGCGCCGGACGCCTTGGCGAGGTGGATGTCCTCGTGCTTCATGACGCCGATGCAGCCGGCGTTGACCAGCGGGTTGCCCTGGTAGCAGGCGTCGAAGACGACCTCGCCGCCGATGTTGGGCAGGCCCAGGCAGTTGCCGTAACCGCCGATTCCGGCGACCACGCCCGGCAGCACACGCTTGGTGTCGGGGTGGTCGGCGGCGCCGAACCGCAGCGGGTCGACGACGGCGACCGGGCGGGCGCCCATGGCCAGGATGTCGCGGACGATCCCGCCGACGCCGGTGGCCGCGCCCTGGTAGGGCTCGATGTACGAGGGGTGGTTGTGGGACTCCACCTTGAAAGTGACGGCGTAGCCCTGGCCGACGTCGACGACACCGGCGTTCTCGCCGATGCCGACGAGCAGTGCGTCGTTCTCGGGGGCCTTCTCACCGAACTGCTTCAGATGGACCTTGCTGCTCTTGTAGGAGCAGTGCTCGGACCACATGACCGAGTACATGGCGAGTTCGGCGCCGGTGGGACGGCGGCCGAGAATCTCCCGGATGCGCTGGTACTCGTCCTGCTTCAGGCCGAGTTCGGCCCACGGCTGGTCGGTGTCCGGCGTCTCGGCCGCGTGCTTGACGGTGTCCAGAGTCATGCGTTGACCAGCTTCTTCAGGATCGAGGTGAAGAATCCGAGGCCGTCGGTACGCCCCGTACCGATCAGCGGCTCCACGGCGTGCTCGGGGTGCGGCATGAGGCCGACGACATTGCCCGCCTCATTGGTGATGCCGGCGATATCGCGGAGCGAGCCGTTGGGGTTGCCGTCCAGGTAGCGGAAGGCGACCCGGCCCTCGGCCTCCAGCATGTCCAGCGTGCGCTCGTCGGCGACGTACCGGCCGTCGATGTTCTTCAGCGGAACGCTGATCTCCTGGCCGGACTCGTAGTCCACGGTCCAGGAAGTCTCCGCGTTCTCCACCCGCAGCTTCTGGTCGCGGCAGATGAAGTGCAGATGGTTGTTGCGCAGCATCGCGCCGGGCAGCAGGTGGCTCTCGGTGAGCACCTGGAAGCCATTGCAGATACCCAGGACGGGCATACCGGCCTTGGCCTGCTCGATAACGGTCTCCATCACCGGCGAGAAACGGGAGATGGCCCCGGCCCGCAGATAGTCGCCGTACGAGAAGCCGCCGGGCAGCACCACGGCGTCGACCTGCTTGAGGTCCTTGTCGCGGTGCCACAGCGGCACCGCTTCGGCGCCGGCCACCCGGACCGCGCGCTGGGTGTCCCGGTCGTCGAGCGTGCCGGGGAAGGTAATGACTCCGATCCGCGAGGTCATGAGTCGACCCGCACGGTGAAGTCTTCGATGACGGTGTTGGCGAGGAAGGTCTCGGCCATCTCATGGATGCGAGCGAGGGCGGCGTCGTCGACCGGACCCTCCACCTCAAGTTCGAAACGCTTGCCCTGACGGACGTCGGCGATCCCCTCGAAGCCCAGGCGTGGCAGTGCGCGCTGCACCGCCTGCCCCTGCGGGTCGAGGATCTCCGGCTTGAGCATGACGTCGACTACGACGCGTGCCACTGGCACTCCCGGTGGTGTGGTGCGTAAGGCGGTGTCCTCACAGTACCGTGTTCGAAAATCTACGCGCATAGATATACAGTGCCCCGGATCACGGTCCGGTATCGGCAGGAGTGCACCGCAGGAAAAATCCTCGAAAAGATCCGGGGTCCGGATTGCGGGAAGACACGCTGACGAAATTAACTGGGCTTCACAATGCATTGCCCATCGCTGTACAAATGAAAAAGCATTGATCCCAATCAGCCGGATCCGGAGCATCACCCCATGTCAACAAGGGGTTGCTCCCCGAAAGGACCGATATCCGTGGCGCAGCGCGTAGTAGTAACGCTCTCCGATGACATCGACGGAGGAGAAGCCGCAGAGACGGTCGCCTTCGGATTGGACGGGAAGTCGTACGAGATCGACCTCAATCCCGCCAATGCGAAGAAACTGCGCGGCGCCCTCGCTCCGTTCGTCGAGGCCGGCCGCAAGCGGGCCAAGTCCGGCAAGGCCTACCACCGGACCGCGGTGAACCCCGACCCCGCGGCCGTCCGCGCCTGGGCCCGCTCGAACCAGATGGACGTCCCCCCGCGCGGCCGCATCCCGAAGAAGGTCTACGAGGCCTTCAACGCGGCCAATCGCTGACCGAGTTGCCGGCATCCCTCGGCCAGGGCGCAGCCGACTTGCACAGCACCCCTACTGATCAGCTAGAGTCTGGAGCACGCCGAGGGGCGAGGCCGAAAGGCCGGACCTCACGGAGTCACGCGGGTGTAGCTCAGTAGTAGAGCGCCCCCTTTCCAAGGGGGAGGCGCAGTGTGCAATCCCTGTCACCCGCTCTGACAGCTCAACCTTCCCAAAGGATCAGGTACAGTAGCTGTCGCGCCGCCCGGTGAAAGCCGAGTGGATGCCTGCGGACGTAGCTCAGTTGGTAGAGCGCAACCTTGCCAAGGTTGAGGTCGCGAGTTCGAGCCTCGTCGTCCGCTCAGATAAAGAAGGCCCCGGTCATTGCGACCGGGGCCTTCTTTCTTTTGGCGCCCCGTCGCGCCGCTTCCCCTCCCCTTCCTCTGCACGCGGGCAACTGACATTTGTCATCAGCTGCGATGACAGTCCGCACTGCCCGGAACCGTGATCCGGCGGAACGCTGGTCTCATGAACAACGGGGAAAAAACCGAGGTGGGTGCGGGCCGCGGCAGCGCCGGATACGAAGCCGGTGTGATCGACGTCACCGGGCTGCGCCGGAGTTACGGCGACGAAACCGGCGGCAGGAGCCCGAGCGGGGCGAGGGAACGGAGCGGGCGGAGAGAGCGGAGCGGGCAGGGAAGCTTCGAGGCGGTGCGCGGTATCGACTTCTCCGTCGCGCGCGGGGAGCTTTTCGCGCTGCTGGGGACCAATGGCGCGGGCAAGACCTCCACTCTCGAAGTGCTGGAGGGCCTGGCCCCGCCCACGGCCGGAAAGGTCCGGGTCCTCGGGTGTGATCCCTTCCGGGAGCGCCGCGCGGTGCGGCCCCGGATCGGCGTCATGCTGCAGGAGGGCGGCTTCCCGGCCGAGCTGACGCCCGCGGAGACCGTACGCATGTGGGCGGGGTGCACCAGTGGGGCGCGCCCGGTCGACGAGGCGCTCGGCTCCGTGGGATTGGAGCGGCGCAGGGATGTACGTGTCAAGCAGCTGTCCGGCGGTGAGCGCCGGCGACTGGATCTCGCGCTGGCGCTGCTGGGGCGGCCCGAGGTGCTGTTCCTGGACGAGCCGACGACCGGGCTCGACACCGAAGCGCGCCGTGCCACCTGGGAACTGGTCCGTGAGCTGCGGGACTCCGGGACCACGATCGTGCTGACCACGCACTATCTCGAAGAGGCAGAGGAGCTGGCGGACCGGCTGGCGATCCTGCACGAGGGGCGGATCGCGGCCGCGGGGTATGTCGCGGACGTGGTCGCCGCGCATCCCGCGCACCTCTCTTTCGAGCTGCCCGCCGGATTCCACCCCGGTGATCTCCCGCCGGCGGCAGAGCTGGGCGTCATCGGCCAGGAGACGGACGGGCGGACGGTCCGGCTGCGGACGGACGAACTCCAGCGGGCCGCGACCGGCGTCCTGCTGTGGGCGCAGGACAACGGGATAGCGCTGGGACGCCTGGACGTCAGATCCGCATCCCTGGAAGAGGCTTTTCTGCACATCGCGAAGGGGCTGGAGAACACATGACTGCACAGGTGAGGGCGACCGGCGGCGCCGAGCGCGCCCAGGCACCCGCGGAGAGCGGCACCGCGGCGCGCCTTCTCGCCCTGGCGCGTGCCGAGTTGACCCTTCTCGGCCGCAACAAGGCCGCGCTGTGGACCGCGCTGGTCCTCCCGGTCGCCCTGGCGTTCGCCATGAAGGGGGCGGTCGAGAACCTCGTGTCCGGCACCGGGCTGTCGGCCGGGGCGGTGCTGCTGCCGGCGACCCTCGGTTACGTCCTGCTCTTCGCCGTCTACTCCACCCTCACCGGCGCCTATGTCGCGCGGCGCGAGGAACTGGTCCTGAAGCGGCTGCGTACGGGCGAGCTGCGGGACACGGAGATACTGGCCGGCACCGCGCTTCCGGCGGTGCTGCTGGGGCTGGTGCAGTGTGTCCTGCTCGTGGTCCTGGGCGGCCTGGTCCTGGACGCCGGTCTGCCCGGCGCTCCGCATCTCCTGATCGCCGGTGTGGTGCTCGGCACGGCCGTGGTCGTGGGGGTCGCCGCGGCGTCCTCCGTCTTCGCCAGGTCGGCCGAGGCCGCTCAGCTCACCGTGCTGCCCTTCATGCTGGTGGCGCTGGCCGGGTCCGGGATGGTCGTTCCGCCTTCCCTCCTTCCGGAGCGGGTGGCCGACGTCTGCGAACTGCTTCCGCTGTCACCGGCGATGGAGCTGATACGGGCCGGCTGGACCGGCGGCGAGGGCCTCAAGGAGACACTGGGCCACCTGCTCACCGGCTTGGCCTGGACCGTGCTCGCGTTGTTTGCTGTCCAGCGGTGGTTCCGCTGGGAGCCACGGCGCTAGGGGCGTGGGGCGACGGGGGGCGGACGGCGATGATCGACAAGCTACGGGGGATGTGGCGGCGGCGGGGTCAGATGGCCATGGTCGACGCCTACTTCCGCGGCAGTCTGTATTTCTTTCCCTGGCTTCCCGTGCTCAGCGGGTTGACCCTCGTCATGAGCAACGCGGACCGCAGCGCGTTGTCGGCCACAGTGGCCGTGGTCACCATGGGGCTGATGGTGACTCAGGGCATGCTGGCGGTCTCGCTGTTGAACCGTGCGCTGAACCGCTATCTGGAACGGGGGGCGACACCGTGCACGCTGTTGCTCGCCTCGGGTGTCCTGACCCTCGTCACCGAGTTCGCGCTGTACGCGCTGATCAGGGTCGACGGACCCGTCGACAAGGACGCGTTGAGCGCGGCGGCGCTGGCGATCGGCGCGACCCTCACACCGTTCTTCATGGCCCTCAGCCTGGTGGTGTCCAAGCGGAAGTTCCTGGCCGTGCCGGCCGGCGGGGCGGTGGTGTGCATGACGGCGCGCTATCTGCTCACGGGTTCCTGGCCGGGCGCACTGGGCCTGGCCTCGATGGTGCTCTTCGCCGGTACGTGGAGCTTTGTGCTGGCGCGGCCCACGGGCTGGATGCTTAGCGTGATCGGGAAGCTGGATGCGGCACGGCACACCGAGGCACGGCTCGCGGTCGCCGAGGAGCGGTTGCGGTTCAGCCGGGATCTGCACGACGTGATGGGCCGGAATCTGGCGGTGATCGCCCTCAAGGGGGAGCTGGCGGTCCAGCTGGCGCGCCGGGAGCGGCCGGAGGCCGTGGAGCAGATGGTGGAGGTGCAGCGGATCGCCCAGGAGGCGCAGCGGGAGGTCCGGGAGGTGGTGCGCGGCTACCGGAAGGCCGATCTCCAGTCGGAGTTGGCGGGCGCCCGCTCCGTCCTGCGGGCGGCCGGGGTGGACTGCCGTATCGAGGGCGAGGAGGGCGCACCACTGCCGCCCGAGGTGGAGTCGGCGCTCGGCTGGGTGGTCCGGGAAGGCACCACGAACGTGCTGCGGCATGCCGTGGCGGCGCAGAGCTGTGCGGTGCGGACCCGGATCGATCCGGGTCGCTCGGTACTCGTGATGACGATGGAGAACGACGGTGTCGCCCCGTCACCGGACGAGGCCGCCGGCGGCCCGGGCCCCGGCAACGGTCTCAAGGGGCTGCGGGAGCGTCTGCGCCCCCTGGGCGGGAGCCTGACATCGGGCCTGGTCCCGAACGGCGGCTACCGGCTGACGGTCGAACTCCCGGTGGGGGCGGCGCGTGGTTAGCGGGTGCGGGGCGGGAAGCATGCCGGTGGGGGTGTCCGGGGCGGGTGTCCGGCGCGGGCGGAGAGGTGGGGTGGAAGCGTGCGCGAGGACATGATCCGGGTGCTGCTCGCGGATGATGAGCACCTGATCCGCGGGGCGCTGGCGGCGCTGCTGTCGCTGGAGGACGATCTGCTGGTGGTGGCCGAGGCGGCGTCGGGGCCGGAGGCGCGGGCGATGGCCTGTGCGCACGAGCCGGATGTGGCGGTGCTGGATCTGCAGATGCCAGGGGCCGACGGTGTGGCGGTGGCCACATCTCTGCGGGGTCAGGTGCCGGGCTGCCGGTCGATGATCGTGACGAGTCACGGGCGGCCGGGGCATCTGAAACGGGCGCTGGAAGCCGGGGTGCGGGGGTTCGTGCCGAAGACGGTGTCGGCGCAGCGGCTGGCGGAGATCATCCGCACGGTGCACGCCGGAAACCGTTATGTGGACCCGGAGTTGGCGGCGGACGCGATAAGCGCCGGGGAGTCACCGCTGACCGTCCGGGAAGCGGAGGTGCTGGAATTCGCCGAGTCGGGGGCGCCGGTCACGGAGATCGCGGCGCGGGCTTCGCTGTCGCCGGGGACGGTGCGGAACTACCTCTCGTCGGCGACCGCGAAGCTGGACGCGGAGAACCGTCATGCGGCGGCGCGCCTCGCCCGCGAGCGGGGTTGGCTATAGTGGACCCCGCACCGCGCGGCGGCACCTGAAATTCCAGGAGCTTTGTGCGGGGCATGCGGACGTAGCTCAGTTGGTAGAGCGCAACCTTGCCAAGGTTGAGGTCGCGAGTTCGAGCCTCGTCGTCCGCTCAGTGAGAAAAGACCCCGGTCGGTTGACCGGGGTCTTTTCCGTCAGGCCCAGCTGAGGCCGGTGAGGCGCTGGTAGGCCTCGATGTACTTGGCGCGGGTGCTCTCGACGATCTCCTGCGGGAGGGCGGGCGGCGGCTCCTCGCCCGTACGGTCCCATTCCGCGGCGGGCGAGGTCAGCCAGTCGCGCACGAACTGCTTGTCGAACGACGGCTGGGCGCGGCCCGGCTGCCACAGGTCGGCCGGCCAGAAGCGCGAGGAGTCCGGCGTCAGGACCTCGTCGGCCAGGGTCAGCCGCTCGCCGTCGAAGCCGAACTCGAACTTGGTGTCCGCCAGGATGATGCCGCGCTCGCGGGCGATGTCGCGGGCCCGGCCGTAGACGGCGAGGGTGGTCTGCCGCAGCTCGGCGGCGACCTCGGGGCCGACCTGGTGGGAGACCTCCTCGTACGAGACGTTCTCGTCGTGGTCGCCGACGGCGGCCTTGGTGGCCGGGGTGAAGATCGGGGCGGGCAGCTCGGAGCCGTCGACCAGGCCTTCGGGGAGGGCCAGTCCGCAGACCGTACGGGTCTGCCGGTATTCGGCGAGGCCGGAGCCGGTCAGGTAGCCGCGGGCCACGCACTCCACGGGGACCATGTCCAGCGACTTGCAGACCAGGGTGCGGCCCGCCCAGTCGGCGGGGGCGCCGTCCGGGACGTCGGTGGCGAGGACGTGGTGCGGGACGAGGTCGGTGAGCTGCTCGAACCACCACAGGGAGAGCTGGGTGAGGACGCGGCCCTTGTCCGGGATCTCGGTGGGCAGCACCCAGTCGTAGACCGAGGTCCGGTCGCTGGCGACCATGACCAGGTCACCGGCGGCGTTCCGGTAGAGGTCGCGCACCTTGCCGGTGTGGAGGTGGGTGAGCCCGGGGACCTCCACCGGCTCAGGCTTTTCTACAAAACCGGGCACGCTTCCTCCGCGTAGGTTGATCCAGGAGTCCCCCCGATTCTCCCTCACGCGCGCCGGAGGTGACGGACGGGGGCCCGGGTGCGTCCCGGAACCCGGCACCGGCGTACGGCGGCCGCCGTACGGCAGGCGTGTGCCGCCGGGCTCAGTCGCGTTTGCAGATGCGGTCGAGGAGGTTGGCGGTGGCGCGCTGGATGCGCTGGTCGACATGGCCGGGCCGGTCGAGGGCGGGGGACCAGGCGAAGGTGCCGGAGGCGAAGACCCAGGCGCCGCTGGGGGCGCGGTAGAGGGAGGTCTCCTGATGGCGGAGGGTGCCTTCGCTGTCGCGGTACGGGGAGTGGGCGAGCAGGATGCGTTCGGTGTGCGCGGGGAGGCTGGTGCGCGGGAAGTAGCGGTCGGCCTCGCCGGCGACCAGGCCGGGGAGTTCATCGCCTTCGTGGGCGCCGGTGGCCTCCCACAGCCAGTGGCCGCCGTTGCGGACGACCAGGGGGGCCGGTTCGGGGACCCGGCCGGCGTACTGGATGCCCATCAGCCGCTGTTCGGGATCGCCGTTCTCCCGCCAGAGGGCGGGGCGTCCGGGGCCCTGGCGCTTGCGGCAGTGGAGCAGGGATTCCGGGCCCGAGGGCGCCGGGGAGAGATCGACCTGCCAGTACATGGTGTTGGCGGAGAGGAAGACCAGGGACGTGCCGGTGTCGCGGGCGGCCTCGACCGTACGGCGCATGGGCACCGACCAGTACTCGTCGTGGCCGGGGAAGACCAGGCCGCGGTAGCGGGACGGGTCGACCCGTCCGGCGTGCAGATCGCGGGCGTCGGCGTAGGCGAGGTCGTAGCCGTAGCGCTCGGCCCAGCGGATGAAGTCGTAGGCGTGGCCGACATGGAGGGGCAGGCCGGCGCCGGCGTAGGGGCGGTCGAAGGAGACCGTGGTGGCGGCGTCCGGCTCGCCGAGCAGGGCGCCCTTCTCGTCCCAGGCGTGGTAGAGGCTGGCGCCGGTGCGGCCGTCCTCCGGGTAGAGGTTGTAGGCCTGCCAGGTGATGTCGGGCAGCAGCAGGAGGAGGTCGGCGGGCTCGCTGTCGCGGACCGTGAAGGGGACATGGGAGCGGTAGCGGCCGTCGGCGGTGGTGAGCACGGCGACATAGGCGCCGAGCTTCCAGGACGTGGGGACCTGGAGGCGCCAGGACAGCCACCAGTGGTGGCAGGAGACCGTGCGCTCGGCGGTCAGCGGGGGCGGCTGGACGATGCCGGCCAGCCGCGGGCTGGTGGTGATCTTGGAGGCGCCGGTGCCGCCGTAGTGGCCGATGCGGTAGATGTCGATGCTGAACGGCTGGGGCGGATCGACCGAGACCCGGAAGTCGATCGCCTCGCCGGGTGCCACCGCACCGGGGCCGGCGAAGCCCTTGATCTGGCGGTGCACGTCATCGGCGGTGCGCGGGCCGTTGTGCTTGTGGGGTGCGGGCTCGCTCCGATCGCCCTGGGCGACGGCGGGGTCGACGTACCAGGGGATGATCCGGCCGGAGTCGAAGTAGTTCTCGCTGCCGCGCAGCCAGGGCAGCGGGCCCTGCCCGAACGGGTCCGTGACCGCGTGAGCGAGGGCGCCCGACTCCCAGCGCCTGATCTGATCCGTCGCCACCATCCACTCCCCTCCCACGTCCCCCATCGGCCGCGGCCCCTCGGACCGGTGCGGTGCCGGCGGGACGAGCCCGGCCGGCCGCCCCCAGCACATCACATTACGCACCCACTCCGTCACCCTTCGTCGTGAATTTAGATGCAACCGCCCCCGAAATGCGAACTGGAAGGGAACATTCAGCCGGTCGAGCGGACGGCCCGGCGCGGACGGCGCCCCGCACGCCGCCGTGGGCTCCGGTTCACACCAGCCGCACCGGCTTCTCCGGGCGGACGCCGACCGTCGTCAGCCAGCCGCGGAGCGGCTCCGCGTCGCCGTCGTCGACCAGGCTGAGCACCGGGCGGCCGAGGTCGGCCCGGCGGGCGCCGTCGACCAGCAGCGCCGGGCCGTCGAGCCAGTCCAGACCGGGGGTGGCCCCGGCGGTGTCGACGGCGGCGCAGCAGACCATGGCGGTGACGTGGTCGGCGAGCAGCTCACGGCCCGTACGGGGCGGTTGCAGCGGGAGCAGCGGGAGGCCGCCCTCGGCCAGGCCGTCGTCCCAGGCCACCCCGATCGCGGTGTCCTGCGGTGCGGCGCCGCGGGCGGCCTGGCGGGCCGCCTCCTCGCGCTCCTCGCGCTCGACCTCGGCGCCCAGCCGGGCGGCGACGAGATCGCCCGCGCGCTCGTCATGGGCGAGCCGCTCGATGACCCGGGCCAGCGTCGGGCCGGGGGCCGGTGCGGGCTGCTGCTCCTCGGGGCGGCCGCCGGCGGACGGTTCCAGGGGCGGGCCACCGGTAGCTGGGCCCAGGGACACCTCGTCGGCGGGCGGGCCCTTGGTCGGACCGCCGGTGGACAGGCCCAGGGCCGGACCGTCGGTGGCCAGGGCCACGGGCGGCTCGTCGGCGGGCGGGGGCTCCGGCGGGCCGTGGTGGGACGCTGCGTCGGCGGGGCCGGCGTACGAGAGGGGCGGGGCGGTGGCGGCGGGGCTCTGGGCCGGGGCCGGCGGTGCGGGCGGGGCGGCCGGGAGCGCGGATGCCGGGAGGTTGTCGAGTACGCGGTGGAGGCGGGCGGCCTCCAGGCGCCATTTCCGGTCCACGACCTCCTCCGGGTACTGGTTCCAGCCGACCGGTGACCAGTCGGGTCCCGGCTCGGCCGGGCCGCCGTGGAAGAGGCGGGCGGCCAGCAGCGAGGCGGCGCTGTCGATGGCGCCCGGCTCCTCCAGGAGGTCGCAGGCCGGGCGCTCGCCGAGACGGGAGGCGAAGCCGTCGGCGAGCCGGTCCCGGCGGGAGAGCTCGGTGAGCGCGGAGACCACCCCGGCGTCCAGCCGGGACGGCCAGCGGCCCATTCGCCAGGCGGGCAGCGCGACCCTGGTCAGCAGCCGGTCCCAGCCCGCGTAGGCGAGGCCGACCTGCTCCTGGGCGACGATCCGCAGGCCGTAGTCGACGGTCTGGGCACGCTCGGAGGCGGCGGTCGCGACGGCGCGTTCCATGATCGTGGCGTGTTCGCGGCAGGCCCGCAGCAGCAGCCGCGCCACCCGGCCGACACCGCGCAGCGGGAGGCCCCACAGCGGGCGCCGGGCGCGGGCGGCGACCGCCACGGCGGCGTCCAGACCACGGATGAAACGGCGGGCGGCCGCTATGTCGGGATGGGCGGACGGGCCCGTACCGGCGACGACGGGGGCCAGCAGGGCGCGCAGCTCGGCGACCCGCATCCACCACAGGAACGGCGAGCCGATGACCAGGACCGGCGCCTCGGGCGCCCGGCGCTCCCGGCCGCCCGGCCCCCTGCCGCGCCGCGGCGGCCCGTGGGCGCGGTGCGTACGGTCCTCCAGCCAGCTGTCGCAGTCCGGGGTGAGCGCTATGGCGGAGGGCGCGGGGACCTCCAGGCGGTCGGCGAGATCACGCACCAGGCGGTAGAGATCGGGGGCCGACTTCTCGGAGACCGGGACCGACGGGCTGAGGGCGGGCCGGGCGCGCGTGACGACCACGGCGACCAGCGCGGCCGGCAGCAGGCTGAGCATCGCCAGACCGCCGGCGATCCAGCAGGCGAGCTCCCAGCCGGCGCCGAGCCGGCCGGTCATCCGGCCGACGGACAGCACCACCGCCACCGCCGCGGGCAACAGTGCCACGGCCAGCGCGGTGCTGCGGATCCGCAGCACCGCCAGGGCGCGGGCACGCGCCGCCAGGACGCCTGTTTCCGGACTTGCCACGAGCCTGTACACCCCCTGCTGTCTGATGCAGCCGGACGGAGAGAACACGGGACGGACCTACGAGAATCGCGCGTTGTGCGGAGCGAGCTCACTCCACACCCACTGTGGCACCGGCCACTGACATCGCAATGCCGGTGAGCCACTTGCCGGACGCCGCCGTGATCACCGTGCCGGAATCCGGCACGGCAACCGCAGGACGCTTGCGCGGCACCCTAGTTGGGGGTTTTGGTCCCGTCAGCCGGTTACTTGGTGCGGTCACTCGATGGAATGGCTTTGGGCAAAGCCGGGAACCGGTGCCGACGGCGTATGGGCCGCGGCGGGGCGGCCCGTTCGGCACGCACCGGCCGTACCTGACGCGGCCCGGTCTGCGCCCACAGACCTGAGGCATATGCCACGGTATGTGCCATGTGTCCCAGGGGAGATGTCACCGTCCGCGGTGGGCGCGACGGGTGCGTTCCCGCGCCCGCCGCGCCGTCACCGCTGGGCGCCTTACGCGTCCGCGGCCGCGTCCGCGACCTTGGCGGCGATGTCCGTGCGGTGCTGGGAGCCGTCCAGCGAGATCCGGCCGACGGCGCGGTAGGCGCGCTGCCGGGCGGTGGTGAGGTCGGCGCCGGTGGCGGTGACGGACAGCACCCGGCCGCCCGCGCTGAGCACCGCGCCGGAGTCGTCGCGCTTGGTGCCGGCGTGCAGCACGTACGCCTTCGGCCCGTCCTGCGCCACGACGTCGGCGAGGCCGTCGATCGGGTCACCGGTGCGCGGGGTGCCCGGGTAGTTGTGGGACGCGATGACGACGGTGACCGCCGCGCCGTCGCTCCAGCGCAGCGGCGGGAAGGTGGCGAGGGTGCCGGTGGCCGCGGCGTGCAGCAGACCGGCCAGCGGGGTCTTGAGCCGGGCCAGGACGACCTGGGTCTCCGGGTCACCGAAGCGCGCGTTGAACTCGATCACGCGCACCCCGCGGGAGGTGATCGCCAGACCCGCGTAGAGCAGCCCGGAGAACGGGGTGCCGCGGCGGCGCAGCTCGTCGACGGTGGGCTGGAGGACGGTGGCCATGACCTCGTCGACCAGCTTGGGGTCGGCCCAGGGCAGCGGGCTGTACGCGCCCATACCGCCGGTGTTGGGGCCCTCGTCGCCGTCCAGCGCCCGCTTGAAGTCCTGGGCGGGCTGCAGCGGGACGACGGTCTCGCCGTCGGTGACCGCGAAGAGCGAGACCTCCGGGCCGTCGAGGAACTCCTCGATGACCACGCGGTCGCAGGCCAGCGCATGGGCGCGGGCGGCCGCGACGTCCTCGGTGACGACGACGCCCTTGCCGGCCGCCAGCCCGTCGTCCTTGACGACGTACGGCGCGCCGAAGGCGTCCAGCGCCTCGTCGATCTCTTCCGGGGTGGTGCAGACGTAGCTGCGGGCCGTGGGGACGGCCGCGCTGGCCATCACGTCCTTGGCGAAGGCTTTGGACCCCTCCAGCTCGGCGGCCTGGGCCGACGGGCCGAAGACCGGGATACCGCGGTCGCGTACGGCGTCCGCGACGCCCGCCACCAAGGGGGCTTCGGGACCGACGACGACCAGGTCGGCCTCCAGGCCGGCCGCGAGTTCGGCGACGGCTGCGCCGTCGAGGGCGTTGACCCCGTGCAATTCGGCCACCTCGGCGATGCCGGCGTTGCCGGGAGCGCAGTGCAGCGCGGTGACGTCGGGGTCGAGGGACAGAGAGCGGCACAGGGCGTGTTCGCGGGCGCCGCCGCCGATGACGAGGACCTTCACGGTGGCAGCCTAGACGAGAGCCCCGGACACCCGGACGTCGGCCGGGCCGGGCCGGCGGGCGGCGCCGGAACGGCCGGAAACCGTGCGTCACCGCGTTGGCCACTCTTTCGGGTGAGACGCCCGGTGGCCCTATACCCGATCCCGCACCACTTCCGGGCGGAAAGAGCGTGATCGTGGGGCCGACGCCAGCCGTTCGGCGGTAGGAAGGGGGGCAGTGGGCAACGGCCGTCCCGTATGTCACGCGTGCACCGCACGTATCCGGAGAGAGCGCAGAGAGGGAGTGCACGGGTGAGTCAGCCGGAGATGCAGCCCGAGGGACCCCCTCGGGAGAGCGGCCGCGCCCCACGGGCGCGCGGCGGCCGGGGCGCCGGACGGAGGGATCTCGCCGGACGTGCCTTCCCGCTCGGCGACTGGGGGGAACCGGCCGACCGCCTGGACGCGCTCTATCTCTGGACCGAGGAGGGCGCGCTGCGCGCCGCCGACTGGTATCTGCACGACCGGCTCGCCAAACGCCGCGGCGCGCGGATGCTGCGGCTGGGCGCCGCGGCCGGGGTGACCGTCGGCGGGACGCTGCCGCTGCTGGATCTCGCCGGGGTGTGGAAGGGCGGCGCGTCCTGGGGCTGTCTGTCGCTGCTGCTGGCGGCGGTGTGCGTGGGCGGCGACCGGTACTTCGGGGTGACCGCCGGGTGGATGCGGGACCTGGCGACCGCGCAGGCGATCCACCGGCGACTGGAGGCGCTGCAGTTCGACTGGGCGACGGAGAGCGTACGGGAGGTGCTCGGGCCGGCCGAGGGCACCGCGGGTGAGGCGGCGGAGCGCTGCCTGGGGGTGCTGCGGCGGTTCAACGAGGACCTCGGGGAGCTGGTACGGGCCGAGACGGCGGACTGGGTGGCGGAGTTCCGCGGCGAGTCGCTGCGCTTTGCCGCGGACCACGTTGTCGGGTCGCCCGCCGTGGCGTCGCGGCCGGAGGGGGCGGCGGGGCGGTTCGTGGTGCCGCAGCATCGGGTGCGGCCGAATATGCCTCGGCAGCGTCCGCCGGAGTCGCCTCGCTGAGGCTTCCCACGATTTCGGCTCTGCCGCCGTGGTTGTTGCTCGCCGTTTGTGGCCCGCTGCGCGGTGCGCCGGCGCTGCGCTGTGCCTCGGCGTGCGTTTTCGGCTCTGCCGCCCTGGTTGTTTGCGCGCCGTTTGTAACCCGCTGCGCGGCGCCCCCGCCGTTTCGCTGCGCTGTGGCTCGGCTGATTTTTTCGGCTGACCCGCCGTTGCTCCCCCACTGCCTGAACGGCGTGGGAGGTACCCCCACGCGGCGGGCGGTGTCCGCTGCGCGGGGCTGTCGGGGTGCGGTGACGGGCCTTTGGGGCAGGGGTGGGGGACTGCTTCGCTTTACGTCCCACACCCCTGCCCCTCCGGCCCGTCACCTCCCGTGGGATGGGTGGGAAGGAGGCCGGTGGGGGTTTCGGTGAGTGGTTCGGTGAGGGTGGGTCAGCTGAAGACGATCATGGAGCCTTGGCCGAGGCTTCGGGTGGCGGCGGCGTGGAGGCCCAGCCATACGTGGCGTTCGCGGGCGAAGGGGCTGTCGTCCAGGGGGACGGCGAGCGCGCGTTCCTCCAGGGAGGTGGGGCCGGCCGGTGGGGCGGGGGCGGCCGGGGGATTGGCCGGATCGATGCCCAGGGATGGCGCAACCAGTTCCAGGTCGCGCAGCAGGCCGTGGGAGGAGCCCAGTGGGCCGCCGCCCTCCAGCAGCTCGTCGTTGGCGAGCGGGTGCGGGAAGTCGACCGGGACGTACGCGCCCGCGTGGTCGTAGTGCCACACCAGGTGGGACTGCTGCGCGGTGGCCTCGAACATCTCCAGCAACTGCTCGTAGTCGCCGCCCAGTTCGTCGACCGGTGTGACCTCCAGGCCGCACAGGCGCAGCAGGTAGGCACGGCGCAGGAAGTGCAGGGCGTCGTAGTCGAAGCCGGCGACGGGGGCGACGTCACCGGAGAGGCCGGGCATGTAGCTGAAGACCGGGACCGGTGGCAGGCCCGCTTCCGTCAGGGCCTTGTCGTACGCGGCGATCTCTTCGGAGAACGGGTTGTCGGGGCTGTGGCACAGCACATCGACGAGGGGTACCAGCCACAGGTCACATGCCACGAGTGTGGGCTCGCTTCCGGTCGGGGACGGGGACACCGGCGCACGTACAGGTACGGGTACGGCCCATTACGGCCGATGGTCGGGACAGCGTAGTGCTAGCCGCGCGTTCCGACGAGAGCGAGGGAGTGCTCGTTGTACTCCGCGATCAGCTGCTGAGCGGTGACCAGGTCGTGCTGGATCAGGGCGTCGGCCAGGGCGCTGTGGCCATGCCACAGCAGCCCCTTGAGGTCCGGTTCGCGGCGCAGCAGCGGCACCGCGAACATCCAGGTCTGGACGCGGATGCGGTCGAGGAAGTCGCTGATGTAGGCGTTGTTCACGATGCCGCTCAGCTCGCGCCAGAAGCGCAGGTCGTAGCCGATCAGTACGTCCAGGTCGCCGGCCCGCGCGGCCCGTTCGGCCTCGTCGGCGCGGCGCCGGATGGAGATCAGCACCCCCGCGGCGGTGGCGCGCAGCGCCTGGTCGACGCCGCTGCGGAAGATGCCCTCGATGATCAGGGTGCGGGCCTCGACCATGGCGCGGAAGTCGTCGGCGGTGAAGGCGTGCACCTTGAAGCCGCGGTGCTGTTCGACGTCGAGCAGGCCCTGGGCGCACAGGTCGAGCAGCGCCTCGCGCACCGGGGTGGCGGAGACGCCGTACTGCTCGGCGATCTCCTTGACGGTGAAGGGGTGGCCGCAAGGCAGCCGGCCGGCCAGGACCTCGTCGCGCAGGGCGTCGGCGATCTGCTGGCGCAGGGTGCTGCGTCGTATGACTGAGCTGTCTCCGCCGGCGGCCATCGTCTGCGTCTCCTTCGACGTCCCTGACCGCGCAGGTGGGAGCGGCCCGCGCCCACGATAGGCGAGGGCCGCCCCCGGCCGCTGCCCGAGGTTGCCGTGGGCATGCCCCGCGGCACGCCCGTGACCTGCGGTTCCGGCGACCGCCCGAACGGTCAGACGGTGTGGGCGTCGGCCGCCGTGAGGGCCTCGTCGAGGGCGGCCAGGCCCTCCTTGGCCTCCGCCTCGGTGATCGTGCAGGCCGGGACGACATGCGTCCGGTTCATGTTCACGAAGGGCCACAGACCGCCGCGCTTGCAGGCCGCCGCGAATTCGGCCATCGGAGCGTTGGCGGCGCCCGCGGCGTTGTAGGGGACCAGCGGCTCGCGGGTCTCCTTGTTGCGGACCAGGTCCAGGGCCCAGAAGACGCCCAGGCCGCGGACCTCGCCGACGGACGGGTGGCGGTCGGCGATCTCGCGCAGCGCCGGGCCGATGACCCGCTCGCCGATGTCGGCGGCGTTCTCCACGATGCCCTCCTCGGCCATCGCGTTCATGGTGGCGACGGCGGAGGCGCAGGCCAGCGGGTGGCCGGAGTAGGTCAGGCCGCCCGGGTAGGGGCGCTGGTCGAAGGTGGCGGCGATCTCGGCGCTGATCGCGACGCCGCCGAGCGGGACATAGCCGGAGTTGACGCCCTTGGCGAAGGTCAGCAGGTCGGGGGTGACGCCGAAGTGGTCGGCGGCGAACCAGTGGCCGGTGCGGCCGAAGCCCGCCATGACCTCGTCGAGGATGAAGACGATGCCGTACCGGTCGCAGATCTCGCGGACCCCGGCGAGGTAGCCGGCCGGCGGGACCATGATCCCGGCGGTGCCCGGGACGGTCTCCAGGATGATCGCCGCGATCGACTGCGGGCCCTCGAAGGCGATGGTCTGCTCCAGGTGCGCGAGCGCGCGCTCGCACTCCTGCTGCTCGTTCTCGGCGTGGAAGGGCGACCGGTAGAGGAACGGGCCCCAGAAGTGGACGACACCGGCCGAGGCGGTGTCCGAGGGCCAGCGGCGGGGGTCGCCGGTCAGGTTGATCGCGGTGGCGGTGGCGCCGTGGTACGAGCGGTAGGCGGAGAGCACCTTGGCGCGGCCGGTGTGCAGCCGGGCCATCCGGACCGCGTTCTCCACGGCCTCCGCGCCGCCGTTGGTGAAGAAGATCTTGTCGAGGTCGCCGGGCGTGCGCTCGGCGACCAGCCGGGCGGCCTCGGAGCGGACGTCGACGGCGAAGCCGGGCGCGATGGTGCACAGCTTCGCGGCCTGCTCCTGGATCGCCGCGACGACCTTGGGGTGCTGGTGACCGATGTTGGTGTTGACCAGCTGGGAGGAGAAGTCGAGGTAGCGGTTGCCGTCGTAGTCCCAGAAGTACGACCCCTCGGCACCGGCGATCGGCAGCGGGTCGATCAGGCCCTGCGCGGACCAGGAGTGGAAGACGTGCGCGCGGTCGGCGGCCTTCACAGCTGCCCCGGCAGCGGGATCGGCGGCGGAGGCGGAGGGCGTCGTGGTCACGGTCAGTACCTCGGATCGGGTCGCTCGGGTCCGCCGTGGAACGGTCGCGGCGAACGCTCGCCAGCCTAGGGAGCACGGGCCGGGGGCCGATACCGACAGTGTGTATGGCGCTCACCACGCGCGCGGACAGAGTGTCTACGGGCTGGCGGATGTTCCAGAGGGCGGTCCGGGGTCCGGCCGTGGTGGAGCGGCCGCAGGAAACGCCGTCCCCACCGCGCCAGGCCAGGACCCGCCGACCAGGTCCGGGCGCAGTGCCGTCAGCCCGCCGCAGTACTTGGTGAAGCCGGCGGCCGGTATGCCGAGGCCGGTCAGGAGCCGGTCCGCTGTGGTCGGGGGGCCGGTGGTGCGGGTTGCGACGAGGAGCAGGCCGCCGTCGGTCCGTACGGTCCGGCCGGTCGCCGGGTCCCGGCAGAGCAGTGCCGCGTCGCAGGTGATGCGCTGGCCGTCGGCGACGAAGGTGGCGCGTACGTACTCGGTCTCGACGGTACGGAGCAGGTGGGCGGGGGCCGCGATGCCGTACGAGCGGTCCAGTACGGCGGTGAGGAAGCCGCGTGGGGACGCGTCGAGGGCCGGGGTGTCCGGAAGGAGCGGCTGCCGGTGGGTGACCGTCTCACCGCGCCGTCCGGTCAGTTTGATCTCGAACTGCCGCTCCCCGGTGTCCGCGTAACGCCGTTCGCGGATCCGGTAGCGCCGTGCGCGGCCCTGCCGGGCGTCGTGGAAGGAGCGCAGGTCGGGGGTGTCGTAGTGGACCGAGTGATATCGGAACCAGCGGCGTCCGTTGATGCACAGCGCGGCGAACGGGCCCTCCGGCCCGCGGTGGCCGGTGAGTTCGGCCGCGAAGGCGGTGAAGACCTCGAACGGGACGAGGTAGCTGCGGTCGAAGCGGGCCGGGAGTTCGGCGCGGGCCTGGACCTCGGCGAGCGGCACGGGGCGCGCGGCCATGGCGGCGCGGGCGAGGGCGCGTACGGCGGGGATCACACGGGCTCCTTGGCGGACGGGGACGGGGAGCGTGCGGGAGCGGTGCGCGGGTGTTCGCTGGTGGGGCTCGGTACGCGTTCTACGTTCTGTGCCGTCGGGAAGTTCCGGGACGCGGAAATCGGCATCCGGCGGCGATGCTTCCCGGCCACGGGTCGGCCCGAGGGCGGCCCGGCAGAGTAATTGACAGTATGCTGTCGAAAGCGCAGGATGCTGTCATAGGGACACAGGGAACGGCGGAACGGGATTCCGTCGTCGGCCAAGGAGTTCTCATGACCCGGCGCACCGTGCATCTCGCCGCCTACGACACACTCGCGGACTGGGAGTGCGGCCATGCCGTCGGCCATCTCCGCAGCGGCAGTTACTTCCGCCCGGGGCGCGGGCCGTACGACGTGGTCACCGTCGCGGCCACCGCCGGGCCGCCGGTGACGACCCTGGGCGGGCAGCGGATCGTGCCCGGTCTCGCGCTCGAAGCGCTGCGCCCCGAGGACAGTGCGCTGCTGATCCTGCCGGGTGCCCAACTCTGGGACAGCGGTGTGGAGTTGATGCCGTTCGCCGCCAAGGCCCGGGAGTTCCTGGCCGCCGGGGTGCCGGTCGCGGCGATCTGCGGGGCGACGGCGGGGCTGGCCCGGGAGGGGCTGCTGGACGACCGTCCGCACACCAGCGGCGCCGCCGCGTACCTCGCCGCGCAGCCCGGCTACCGGGGCGGTGCGCACTACCGCGAGGCCGACGCGGTGCGCGCCCGCGGCCTGATCACCGCGGGGCCGACCGAGCCGGTCGCCTTCGCCCGGGAGATCTTCGCCGAACTCGACGTGATGGAGCCGCGGATTCTGGACGCCTGGTACCGCCTGTTCGCCCGCTCCGACGCCGCCGCCTACCCGGTCCTGATGACGGCGGGGGCGGCCTCGGCGGAAGACGGGGCGGACGGCGGATCCGTATGAGTGCGTCCGGCTTCGCACGGGACCCGGCCGACGGCCCCCGGGACCCTGAGCTGCTCAGCCGTACCGCCCTCGCCGTCTTCCGGCTCAACGGGCAGTTCCTCTCGGTCGCGGACGGTCTGGCCGGGCCCGCCGGGCTGACCGCCGCCTGGTGGCAGGTGCTGGGCGCCGTCCTGCCCGAGCCGCTGCCCGTGGCCGGTATCGCCCGTGCGATGGGGATCACCCGTCAGAGCGTGCAGCGCATCGCCGACCTCCTGGTGGACCGCGGTCTGGCCGTCTACCGGCCGAACCCGGCGCACCGCCGCGCCAAGCTCCTCACCCCGACCGAGGAGGGCCGGGCCGCCGTCGCCCGTATCGCCCCCGGCCATGCGGAGTTCGCCGCCCGGCTGCGGGAACAGCTGGGCGGCCGGGACGGGTTCGGGCGGGTCACCACTGCGCTGGAGGAGTTGTCGGCGGCGCTGGACCAGCTGTCCGGCCCGCCGAAGGCCCCGCCGGCCGCGGAGAGGTGAGGTACCGCCGGGCTGCCGGGCCGCGACGGGTGCTCGATATCCTCACCGGGACGAGAAGCCGCGGGCAGCACCGGGTGCACAGGCACCGGCGTCCACTCGTGCACCGGGCGGCTTCGGGGGAAGGGGCGAGGGGATCGTGGAACCGCTGATACGGGCTGAGCAGGGGCGGCCGGGGCACCCGGGGCGGGCCGGAGGGCTGCGGCCGCTGCGTGAGCAGGATCCGGTGCGGATCGGGGACTACCGGCTGCTCGGGCGGCTCGGCGAGGGCGGTATGGGGCGGGTGTTCCTGGCCCGTTCGGACCGCGGCCGTACGGTCGCGGTCAAGCTGGTGCGCAAGGAGCTGGCCGGCGAGGAGGAGTTCCGCGCCCGCTTCCGGCAGGAGGTACGGGCCGCACAGCAGGTCGGCGGGGAGTGGACGGCCCCCGTACTGGACGCGGACACCGAGGCCGAGAACCCCTGGGTCGCCACGGGCTACATCGCGGGCCCCTCCCTGCAGCGGGTCGTCGGCGGCGGCACTCCGCTGCCCGAGCGGAGCGTGCGGATCCTGGCCGCCGGGCTGGCCCGTGCGCTGGGCGCGATCCATGCCGCCGGGATCATCCACCGCGACCTCAAGCCGTCCAATGTGCTGCTCACCATCGACGGACCACGGGTCATCGACTTCGGGATCGCGCGGGCGCTGGAGGCGGTCACCGGCAGCGGGGTGACGCGTACCGGCGCGTCGGTCGGCTCGCCGGGCTTCATGTCGCCGGAGCAGGTACGCGGCGAGCCGCTGACCCCGGCCTGCGACGTCTTCTGCCTCGGGTCCGTACTGGCCTACGCGGCGACCGGGCGGCAGCCGTTCGGCACGGCCGACAGCCTCGCGCCCGCGCTGATGTTCCGCATAGCCCAGGAGGAGCCCGATCTCTCCGCACTGCCGGACGGGCTGCGTGAGCTGGTCTCCGGGTGCCTGGCCAAGGACCCGCAACAGCGGCCCACCCCGACGGAGTTGGTGGCGCAGGCGGAGCGCGGTACCGGGGACGGGCCGGGCGCGGACGACGAGCCCTGGCTGCCGGGGGCGCTGATCGCCCGGCTGGGGCGGCATGCCGTGGAGCTGCTGGAGGCGGAGGACCCACAGGACCGGGCGAACGCGCAGGACGGCGACCGGGGGGCCGACGCACCGCCCGTGGTCCCGTCCCCCGCCGCCGAGGGCCCCGGGATGCAGACGCCGCCCACCGCCATCGCGCACACGCCCCCACCGGGGCCGGCGCCCTGCCCCCCGCATGCTTCCCACGGGCACCACGACCACGCGGCGGCGGCCCCGCCGTACGCCCCGGCCGCGGTGCCGCGCCGCCGTCGTCGCGCCGGTGCCGCCCTGGCCACCACGGTCGCGCTGGCGCTGGCCGGGGCCGGTGCGGCCACCGCGTACGCCGTGCTCAACAACGGCGGTGAGGGCGTACGGACGGAGGACACGACGGGCGGCAAGGACGGCCGCGACGCGGCGCAGTCGGCCGTGCACGGGGGCATTCCCGCGGACTACCTGGGCACCTGGGAGACCACGCTCGGCGGCTCCGCCCTCAACACCCGGCGCCTCACGCTCACCCAGGGCACGACCGGTGACACCGTGCTGACCATGACGGCGACCGGGGCGTCCTACCGCTGCGCCTTCGCGGCCACCCTGACCAGCGCCGGCCCCCCGGTCCGCCTCGGCCCGTCCACCCTGGTCTCCGGGCCGGCCGACAGCTGCCTCCCCGGCGAGCCGAGCACCCTGGAGATGGTGGACGGAAAGCTGCGCCGCGTCTCCGACGACGGGAAGGCGCTGACGTACCGCAGGACGGGGTGACGGCGGGCGGGACGTCGGCAGTTCGGCCGTTCCCCCTGGTCACCCGCCCGTCACCGCTCGCCGGCTCCCCCGTCACCGCTCGATGGTTCTGCCGTCGTCACGCGTTGTCGGCCGTGGTGCGCCCCCGGGCCGCCTAGGCTCGGACACGTCTGAATACCGGACCGTGTCTCCGGTACGGAACGGCACTCGGGGAGGGGGCCCACATGGACGGCCTGCGGGGGCTGGTGGCCGACGATCCGTCGTGGATCGGGGACTACCGGCTGCTCAGCCGCCTCGGCAGCGGTGGGATGGGGCGGGTCTACCTCGCCCGTTCGGAGGGCGGCAGGACGGTCGCCGTCAAGCTGGTGAAGGCCGAACTCGCCGCGGAGGAGGAGTTCCGGGAGCGCTTCCGCGCCGAGGTCGCGGCCGCTCGGCGGGTCGGCGGGCGCTGGACCGCGCCGGTGCTGGACGCCGACACCGAGGCCGCGGTCCCCTGGGTCGCCACCGGATACATCGCGGGCCCCACACTGAGCGAGGTCGTCGGGTCGTACGGGCGCAGGGGCAGCTACGGCCCGCTGCCGGAGGATTCCCTGCGGCGGCTGGCCTACGGGCTGTCCTGCGCACTGCGCGACATCCACGGGGTCGGTCTGGTGCACCGCGATCTCAAACCGTCCAATGTGCTGCTCACCATCGACGGTCCGCGGGTCATCGACTTCGGCATCGCGCGGGCCCTGGACGCGGTCAGGGAGCACACCCTGACCCGGGCCGGCACGGTGCTCGGCTCGCCCAGCTTCATGTCGCCCGAGCAGGTCACGGGGCAGCGCGTCGCCCCGGCCAGCGATGTGTTCTGTGTGGGCTCGGTGCTGGCGTACGCGGCGACCGGGCGGCAGCCCTTCGGCGAGGTCGCTTCGGGCGTGCACGCCGTGATGTTCAAGATCGCGCAGGAGGAGCCGGACGTGACCGGGGCGCCGGACGGTGTCCGCGGCCTGATCCTGGACTGCCTGACCAAGGACCCGGCGGCGCGGCCCACCCCCGGGGAGCTCGCCGAGCGCCTCGGACCGGCGCCCGGCGGCCCGTCGGCCGCGCCCTGGCTGCCGGCCGAACTGATCGCGCGCCTGGGGCAGCACGCCGTGCTCCTCCTAGACACCGACACCCCGCCCGGAGGCCAGCCGCCGACGGTTTCGGCCACCAGGGCCGTGCCCACGGCGCCGCCCCCGGCGCCCACCGCGACCGAGCGGCGCCGCCGCCGTCGATGGCTCCCCCTCGCCGCCACCGCGGTCGTGGCGGCCGCCACAGCCGCCGCCGCGGTGCCGCTGCTGAGCGGCCGTGCGGGCACCGGCGACAGCGCGTCCGACATCCCGGCCGGCTATGTCGGCACCTGGTCGGGCCCGGTGCTGCGGGACGGGACACAGACCGGCCAGCAGCGGCGGTTCGTGATCACCCACGGCAAGGTCGGCGAGGTGGTCGCGAACAGCACCAGCATCGGCGCGGCCTACGAGTGCCGCAGCGACGGCAAGCTGGTGTCCGTCACCCGGCAGGACGGGCACCCGGCGCTGCGGCTGGACACCGAGGTCGTCCGGTCCGTCCCAGCCGGCCGCTGCGCCGCGCTGGGCGAGCACACCCTGGTGGAGAGCGGCGCCGACACTCTGACCTGGGCCGCGGCCGGGCGCACCGCGACCCTGCACCGCGTCGCCCCGGCCGGCGCCACCGTCCCGGCCGGTCTCCTCGGCACCTGGCGGCGGCCGAACGACGACGGCTACGGCAGCCAGCAGCTGACCGTCAGACAGGCCCCGGCGGGCAGCACGGTCCTCACCACCGTCGTCGTGGGCCGCGGCGGCCGCTGCACCGCACACGCCGACCTCTACGCGGCCGAGGACGGCAAGCTGACCGTCGGCCCGTCGGTCGTCGACCACGCGGCGCCCGGCTGCGCACCGAGCAGCACCTCCGTGCTCAGCCTGGGCGGCGACGGCACCCTGCACCGCGCATTCCTCGGCGACGACAAACAGCCGCGCGGCTACTCCAGGGTGAAGTAGCCGCGCGGCTGCCGGTAAGGAGATTCCGGCTCATCTGCGCTCGGGCTGTGTCCCCACGTCTCCCATCCACACACGCCGTCCCAGCTCGTCCAACTCAGCCTTCAGCCGACGGCACTCCGGCAACGCTCTGCCCAACAACCGCCAGTAATCAGGTCCGTGTCCAGCCACCCGGACGTGGGCCAATTCATGAGCGATCACGTAGTCGATGAGATGGATCGGCAGCTGGAAAACGGCCCAGTGCAGTGCCACGCGGCCACCGCCGTCCGGCCCGGCCCGGTAGGTACCCCACCGGTGGCCCAGGTCCCGGACCTCTACGGGCGGCTCAGCCACATCCATACGGGCAGCCCATGGCTGCAACCGCCCCTGCACCCAACGCTGACCTGCTCTGCTGTACCAGGCGGCGATGGCCTTCCGCGCCTGCTGCGGATCTGCGGCCACCGACCGGCTCAGCCGCAGTCGGCCCGCCACCAGACGCACCGACACATCGGAGTGGCCCCGGCCGTCGTGACCGTCGTCCTCCTGGCCCACACCCGCCGACTCGTCCACGAGCAGCAGCTTGTAATCCCGCCCGAGATAGCGGTGGATCTCACCGTCGTACAGCGACCGCACAGGGTGCAACTGCCGCCGTTCTTCGCTCAGCAACACCTTGCTCTCGATCCACCGCCTGTTGTCCCGGACGAACTTTTCGGCTCGGTGAAGACGGCAGTCCTTGGGAGTGCGCAAGGTGAGCGAGGCGTCCCTTTCGACCGTCAGTCCCAGCCGCACACGGCGAGCACTGACCCGCACGTGGAGAGACAGCCCGTCCACGACGAGCGTCTGCCCCTCGGCGAGACAGTCGTCGCCGGAGCCCGTGGCGGCAGGAGCAAACGGCAGAGACACCCAGCTATTGTCGCCTGCCTTCGGCCTGGAAGCCCGCATGCTGCTGTGCGCCGTAACTTGCCAGCAGCTCCGACACGGCCCCGAGCCCGCCACGGCCTCCGCTGACCGTGCGCAGCCCCGCCCGGCGCAGGCACTGCCAGATGTGCGCGTCGAGCTCACTGACGTGCGCGGCCTCCGCTGCAAAGGAGGCCCGGGTGACATGGCCGACGATCACGTCCTTGACCTCGACGACGAGCCGGCGGAGGAGTTCCGGCGCCGGATCATCGAAGCGGGGATCCTGCTCCAGCTTCTCTTTCAACAGCACGTACAGCCGCTGCTCCATCACCGACAGACCGGCGGCCTCGGGGTCGGCTTCTTCCGCTCGGCGGGCGCGCTCGACGAGCGGGCCCACCTCCCGCCTGATGTCCTCCCAGCGCCCTTCGAACTCTTCCAGTACCCGCTCCAGCTCCTCGGAGAGCTGCCGGTACACCGTGCGGCCCTCGTACTCCTGCTCGATCCGCTCCTCCAGGTGGTACCGGAGCGCCTGCACCTGTTCCGCCGCGGCTTCCCGTACCGGCAGCCGGTCCACGACCTCGTCGAAGTCCGGAGCTAGGATCGACACGGGCGCAATGACCTGCTCGATCTGCTGGACCTCCAGATGGTCGGCGATCAGCGCGCGGACCTTCCGCCCGTAGCCCCGCGTCGAGAAGCCACCGCCCGGGGCGTCCCGGTAGTGCCGGCGGACACGCATCTGAAGCACGCTCCAGCGGCGGACGTCCGGGAGGTGGTCCAGCGCCTTCTCGTGCGGCAGTACGCGGTCCACCGCGTTCAGGAACGCACCGAGATGCCGGTCGAACTCGGCCCGCTGACGCGGTTCGTGCAGGGCGAGCATGGCGCGCGAGAGGCCGCTCCGGGTTCCGAGACCGTCCTTGTCGATGCCCGCATCGGCGAAGAACCGAGCGACCTCCTCGGCCGCGTCTTCCATGTGCCCTGTCTCATCGGCCATGTCCCGCAGTGACTCCACCACCGGCGGATCGTTCCGGTACGCGGCGAGGGTGATGCCCAGGTTGTTCAGCACGCCGTAGTAGTCGACGACCAGCCCTTCCTTCTTCTCGGGAGCGGGCCGGTTGACGCGGGCGATCGCCTGCAGGAGCTCGGCGTCCTGGATCGGCCGGTCGAGATACAGGGCCTGCTCGATCGGCGCGTCGAAGCCGGTGAGCAGCATGGACTTCACGATCAGGAAAGCGATCGGGGGCTCGCCGTCCTCCGACCCCCTGTGCGGAGGAAGTTCGCTCCAGGGGTTCATGCTGGCGACCCGCCCGGCGAGCACCGGGTCGGGCTCCGGCACGTGCGTGACCATCCACGGATTGTCCGGCGGCAGCTCAGGGAAGGGCTCCAGGAACCGCTCGATGTGCGTCCGCTGATGCGTTTCGTCGGTCCATTCCCGCCAGGTGCCCGCCTTCCGCTCCGATCCGGCGGAGATGACGGGGACGAAGTCCATCCGCCGCAGCACCTCCTGGTACTGCCAGGCACGCAGCAGCCGCATTTCCTCCTCGGAGTACGACTCGGGGTCTCGCCCGCGCAGCGCCTCGCGCCGGCCGGAGCGGTCGAACTCCTGTACCTCGGCAAGGAGTTGAGCCCGCGCATCCCTCAGCGCGTGCCGGTACCACACCGCCGCACGCCTGCTGACGACGGCCAGCTGTGCCTTGAACCCTCCGGTGAGCGGTCCCGTCACATAGTGCGCGAGCATGTTGTACGCCTTGCTCCGGATCAGCGGCGCCGACTCGGCGACATCCCGGCCCGAAGGCGTTCCGTACGCGTCCCGCACACGCTGCCGTTCCGCTTCGTCCAGCGGCTCGATGAGGTCGGCGAAGCACTCGTCCAGCTTCCGCTTCTCCCGGACTTCGGCCGAGGTGGCGCGCCCCTCGTACCGGACGGGGACGATCACCTTGTCCTTCTCCGCCTCGTCCATCCGGTACGTGTCGAGGAAGGCCGGCTTGCCGCCCGGCTCCCGGCTCGGCTCCAGCCCGAAGATCCGGCCGGTGTCGGACAGCCGCCCCTGCATCAGCGGCGTACCGGTGAAGCCGACGCGGGCAGCATTCGGCAACGCCTTGCGCAGGCAGGCATGCAGGACAGAGGTGTGCGAGCGGTGCGCCTCGTCGACAAGGACCAGCACCTTCACCGAGTCACTGCACTCGGGGAAGATCCGGGCGGCCTTCTTCAGTGTCTTCTCGTCCGGCGACGGATCCGCCACCTCCTCGGGGCTCGCACCGGCGGCGATACCGTCCCGTGCACGTTCGAATTTCACGGTGAGCGACTGCTCCTCACCATCAGTCGTACCCGGAGGCTGCTCCGGCCCGTCCGAAGCCTCCACTCCGACGCCGTCCGCGCCCTCCGTCTCCCGGGGAATCCCCGGCAGGTCTCCGAGAAACTTCTGGATGGTCGCGAAGATCACCGCCCGGCCGCCGTGTTTCCCGGCCCGCCGCAGCATGCCCTCCAGATCCGCCCGTGACGTGGCCTCCCGCACATCGCTGCCGCTCAGCGCGACGGACTTCTTGAGCTGCCGCTGGAGATCCCTGCGGTCGGTGATCGCCACGAGGGTGATCTGGTTCAGCTGCGGATCCCGGCTCATGTGCAGCCGCCGGGCCAGGAACTTCATCGTGAAGCTCTTGCCCGCGCCCTGGGTGTGCCAGATCACGCCACCGCGCTCGTCCCGCACAGCACCCGGGTCCAGCAGGCTACGGCCGGTACGCAGCTTGTGGACGATCTTTTCGGTGGCCCGGTACTGCTGGTGCCGGCAGACCACCTTGGCGGTCTTCGACTTCTGCGTGGAGGTCCCGGCCCCGGCCTTGCCGACCGACCGCGCCCCCGCGCCCTTGCTGCCCTTCCCGCCCTTCCGGCTCTTGAGCGGCATCTCGAAGACATAGTGGCGGATGATGTTCAGCAGGTTCTGCGGCTTCAGCACCATCGCGGTCAACTGGTGCTGAAGCGTGGGCTGTTCCCCGGGTCCGAGCAGCTTCCAGCCGCGCAGCTCCTGCTGGAGCACGTCCAGCTTTTCGTAGTCCGGCTCGGTACTCCGCCACAGTGCGTAGTGCTCCTCCTGGGAGGAGATCGTCCCGAGCACCGCATCCTTGCCGTCGGCGGCCACCAGCAGCTGTACGGGCGCGAAGAACTCCGGAATGCCCCGCGGGACGCTTCCACGCTCCCGTATGTCCTCATCCAGCGGCCGACCCGTGTATCCGCGCAGATCCCGGATGGCCTCGCCCAGCGGATCCTGTCGGTCGGGAGACTTGCACTCGATCACCACGACCGGGATGCCGTTGACGAACAGAACGAGGTCGAGAAACACGTCCCTGCCGTCGGCGTCGCGAACACACAGCTGGTCGACGACGAGAAAGTCGTTCCGCGCCAGCGCGTCTTCCCGACTGCCTTCCAGCGCCTTTGTCCCCCAGTCGGCGAACTGCACCTTCACATCACGCTCGTCGGCCCCCTTCTCCAGCGTGCCGTGCAGCAGCAGCGTGGTGACTTCCTCGTTGGCCTCTTCGAGCGTCCGTGTGGCCACGCTCCGCGCGGCCTGCTTCAGTTGGTCGAGGGAACGGAGCGCGTCGCTCTCGCTCATCCAGCCGCTCGCGGCACCGGGCAGCGTGTTCGTACGCCGCAACGCGGACGTCGTCCGCTTGGCCAGAAAGATGTCGTCGTACGCACGCCCCTCGGCGGCTTGGAGATCCGGCCCGCGGAGATGCCGCCACCCCATCTTCCTGAGGTGCGTCAGAAGCGGCAGCTCCGCCTCGTCCCGCTCGACCGTTCCCCTGACCCCCATGCGTACGCGCCTCTCCCCTGGACCGACTGGTGCCACCCGCCGATCCATTGTGCGCCTTGCCCGCCCGTGCTCGGGGCGCGCAGGGGAATGGCCCGACCGGCCCCGGGGAGGAAGGCGGGGGCCGGACGGGCAGGAGGCGCTTGCGGGATGTCATCGCTTCCCGCCGCCGCCAAAAATTTGGCTTACAAGTGACGTACCCCTTGGCTCTTTTGGACGCTCTTCCGGCAGTCCGGCAGCGGGCCGTCGACGGCCGGGCCGGCTGCACCCGGTCCGCTCCCTGCCACGGTCACCGGCGGTTCGTCGAGCACGTAACACAGCTGCGCGTGCAGGAGTTCCGCCTCGCCCGGCGCGAGCCGCAGCGCGACATCCCCGTCGAACTTTCCGTCCCGCCGGAGCCACAGGTGGATCGCGATCTGCCCGTCGTCCTCACGCTGTACGGGCTTGCTGGGCACGCGGCTGATCCGCAGCCCGCGAAGGGTGCCGGTGGGGCGCGTCGTCGGCCTACGGCTTTCCATCAGGCCGCCACCCCCGCCATGACGGGGCGAGGTGCGCCCGGGACGGAGCGGTACGCGCCCGGGGTACCGACGAGGTGCCCGTGAATGACCCACGGGCCGACGTCAATGCCGTCGAGCGCGAGCGCCAACGCGGCGCGGCGGGCGTGCTGTTCGTGCGCGAGGAGGTAGGGACGGACGAGCGGGCTGGGGTCGTCGAGGGTGGGCTCGTCGGCCGGGGATGCGGCGCGTGGGCGGGGCACGGACGCTCGGCGGTGGGGCGCGGAGGGCGTACGGAGGGGTGTTCGCGGGGTGCGGGCGGGGCGGGGCGGGCGAGTGCCTGGGGCTGCGCGGTGCCTCCCCTCAGCAAGAGGCATGAGCAACAGAAGGACACGGGCAAAGGTTCGCTCTAGAACCGACCAGATACGGTGGGTCACGCAGACGCTCCTTACAAGCGTTGGCCATGCCCCGGGGTGCGGACACACCGCCGGGGCTCCACACTGCAACCAGGCCATTACAGCCTGGAGTTGCGACCCTAGCGCCAATCCTCATCACTCATCAACGTTTGTAACTCGCAAGCGTGGGGTTGGCATATGCCGACACCGTCGGCACCAAAAAGCCCCTCGCCGTCGGGCGTGGGGCTGGACCAGTCGCAGGTGCGACTACATCAAGTCATCGAACTCGCCGGCCTTGGCACCGGCCAGGAACGCACGAAGCTTCTGCTGCGTGGTCCTGACGATCACATCAGGGTGATCGCTCTCCCGCATAAGTATCTCGCCCTCGTGCACGGCTAGTTCAAGGCAGTTGCCACCCTCCGTGTCGTCCGAGAACGAAGACTTCCGCCACTGAATCGCCACTCTTCTCACGCCTTCAGAGCTCCTGTATTGCCTTGCGGATGAAGTCACGCGAACGGTTCGGATCGAGCGAGCGCTCCTCCATACGATCCAGCACTGCACGGTAGTTCGCGAGATGAGTCTCGGCGTGAAGGAACATCGATCCCGCACGCGAGTCGATCTGCACCGTATCGAGCTGGGTCACTGCCCCGTACGCGTAGTGCGCCGAGGCTCCCGCGCTGGGGAACCCACCGGCCGCGAACGGCAGGATGCGAACGGTGACATGATCTCGCTCGGTCTGCTCCAACAGACTCGCCAGCTGCAACTTGGTCACGCGCCTGCCACCGAACAGCATCCGCAGAGCGGTCTCGTGGATCACGAACGTGCACTTCGGGGGCTCAGGACGATCCAGTACGGCACTGCGCCTGATGCGGAACTCAAGCTTGCGCTCAAGGTCGTCCGGCTGGAGAAGTGGCACGGCCTCTGCGAAGACCGCGCGCGTGTAGTCCTCATGCTGAAGAAGCCCAGGCATATGCGTGATCTGCGCGGCGCGAAGCGCTACCGCGTGATGCTCCATCTCGGCGAGGTCCAGGACCGTCGCGACGAGTAGATCCCGGTACTCATCCCACCAGTAGGTGGCAGAAGCGCGCCGCTCCCTTGCCATGTCGGTGAGCGCGTCGATGTACTCGTGATCCGGACAGGCGTAGTTGGCGGCCCAGACCCGCACCCGGTCCGCACTGACGCCGAAGCGGCCGGACTCCGTGTTGCTGATCGTGGTCTTGTCCGTACGGTGCAGCGCGGCAGCCTCGGTCAGCGACAGCCCAACGTGCTCACGCATTTTGCGAAGCTCGGCGCCCAACCGCCGCTGACGCTCGGTTGGGGGCTTCCTTGCCGCCATCAGTCGCTCTCTTCTCCCGCCCCGCCATCTGGGGCCGGTCCCAATGCCGGCCCGTCGGCCTCCCCGCAAAGCAGAAAGGCTGCCTACGCTACTGCGCCGTCTCCCCGCATACTTCCGCTGAGCAGGTCGTCAGCCAAGCCCTGCTTCAAAGTGCGCAGCTTGCTCAACTCGTCATTTTCCTGCGCAATACGCCGGTCGCACGCGGCAAGTCCGGCCGTCAACCGCCGCTGCTCATCGAGATTCTCCGGCAAGTCGATCGAGAGCTCACGGAGACGTGACGGATTAACGTTTACCTGCTGAACAGCAACGGTTGCAATGGACTTCACACGCTGACGAACCACTGGATGCAACAGCCACTCGACCAAGTATTCCGGCGTCAGTCGGCTGGTGTCTGGGTTCAGCCGCACCAGGTATGAAGCGAATGTCGCCTCAGGAAGTTCACCATTCCAGATACCGGCACGGCCCACGTGATCGATGCTGTTGGTGCGATTGAACAGCACGTCCCCCGGCTGCAGGAGGAGCTTCGCCCGCACTGGAGTGGGGCAATAGCGCAGATCACGGAGCTCTGGCAAGCCATCACGCAGGTTGTTCATCCTGAGCGTTGGTACTCCCCGACTGTCCTGGTTCAGCGCCTCTGAGATCCCGTACTCGACCGACGGAACGACTTCCTTTAGCGGCATACGAACCCAGCCCGGTGCGGGTTGGACAGCCGTAACCGACTGCATAGCCGCTGTCAAGATCCCCGTTCGCACCGTGCGCAGCTTTTCACGGGTCGCCTCGGTGGCTCGCTCCGCCTCGGCGGCCTCGTCCAGCACCTCAACGATGCGCCGCTGACTACCCAAGGAGAAAAAGGGAACTTTCAAGCCGGTCACCATGGCTGCCGAGATCTTTACCATGCTCTCCGAGGTGCCTTGAGCTGCAGCCATAATTCCGCGCCGCACAGACGCAGAACGTAGCAACTGCTCCAAAAAACCTGGGAGACAATTCGCAGCTGGACGAAGCCGCATCATGAGGTCGGGATAGATGCAGGGATTCCCAATATCCCGGTATCTACCAGCCAGCCCTACGAGGTCCCGGGTGTTAGCCCGACTCATGAGCAAATCCCCGTCTTTCAGCAAAGCTGCGTGGTCCAGCCCAATTCCAGGGGGAGCATTCTTCAGCTGTCGCGGCTGGAACCCACCAGGTGTCAAACAACCGAGTCCCAACATCTGGATACCAGTCCACTCCGCACTCTCAGGCGGCGAGAATCCGTTGCGAATCGGGCCATCCAGGTAATGGCTGAGTGGCACAGACGTAATCTGGTCAGCCCACATAACCCAGCTCCTTCAAAAACCCATCCAGGCGCTCGGCGGCCTCCACTCGCTGGGCCTCGATATCCCGGAGCGACACCGCATACTTGTCCTCCCAGACGCGATACGCATCGATCAGCTCACGGCGTCGGCGTACGACATGCCCCGCCAGCTTCGAGGCGAGATCGTCCCGGAGAATCCCCAGCACCGTCTCGCGGCGGCCCGTATCACCCAGGCCGTCCCGGGCCCGGTACAAACGGGGATCAGGGGCCTTCCCCTCGTCTCCACCGCTGTTCTCAGCCACGACGATGTCCAGCGTCGTCTGCGCCGCCGCCGCGGCATCGCCCTCGGCCGCCACCGCCCGCTTCCCCTTCGCCGTCGCCTTCTTCGGCTTGGCCGAGCGTCGGCCGCTCTCCAACGGCCAGAAGTCGTCTTCGAGCTCCTTGACGGCCTTTCCGGCCGCCGTGCGGTCCTTCTTCAGTTTCTTCAACTCGGCATCGCTGAGCAGGTTTTCCACCACCGCCGGGTCAAGGGCAGTCGGCACGCCCGCCGCCTCGTCCCCCGCCTCCTCATCCCCGCCCTCGGCAGACACCCCGGCCGCCGCCGCCCGCGCGGCCTCCGCCTCCTCCGCGGCCTTCAGCTTGGCGTCCAGCTCCGCCTTCTTCCGGTCGGCCTCCGCCAGCTCCCGCAGGAAGTCCGGGTCGATCTTGGCGACCACCTTGTGGTCGTACGCCTGACGGCGCTCGGCGGCCGAGCGCTTGCGCGCGCCGCCCGTGCGCGGGTCCGGCTCGGGGGAGAGGAGGGTTTCGACCATCTCCACCCAGCCCTCCACCACGCCACGGAAACCGTTCGTGGAGAGAGCCTTGAGGTCGTTGCGAGCCTCCTGCCACCAGCCCGCCACCGCGCCCGCCAGCGCATGCTCGTCGAGGAGGCCGGCGCTGAGCAAACGGTCCCGGAACGAGGTGATCAAGTCGGCGCGGAGACGGGCCAGCTGGCCGCGCTTCTCGGACTCCGTGCGGTCGTCCTCGTCGTAGGGGGCGAGCGCCTCGATCTGCTCGGTCTCGGACGTCCACCACTTCTCGAAGGCTTCCCAGAGCACCCGCTCCCGGGCCTCGGCCAGCTGAGCGAGCCGGTCGGCGTCGGGGCGTCGCTCCTCCGGCAGAAAGTCGAGATACGCCGGGTCGTCCGCGCGCTCCGAGAAGAGCTCTCCGATGCCTACCGCGTAGGCATCGAGCAGCGGCTTCTTCGCCTCGATCTCCGCACGTGGTACGCCGCCCACCAGATGGGCGCGCACGTCCTGCGGCTCCGGCGGCGGAGTGTTGTCCACGTACCGGCGGATGTTGAGGTTGTAGTCGTTGGCGGCCAGTTCTTCCTTGCTGACCACACGGGAGAAGCGGTCGACCTCGCAGGAGTCGAACGGCAGGTGGAAGGTGGAAACGATCTTCTCCACATGCTCCGGCAGCAGGACGTTCTGCGCCCGCTCGGCGTGGCACTCGCGGTCCGCGTTGATGAAGAGGACCTTGCCGCGGCGCTCCGGCGCCTTCCGCCCGGGAGCGCGCAGCACCAGCACACACGCCGGAATGCCGGTCCCGTAGAAGAGGTTGGGCGCCAGGCCGATCACGGCTTCCAGCAGGTCGTGCTCGATCAGCTTCGACCGGATGGCCTGCTCGGCGCCGCCGCGGAAGAGCACCCCGTGCGGCATGACCGTGAAGACCGAGCCGCCGCGCCCGCCGACCATGTACAGCATGTGCTGGAGGAACATCAGGTCGGCCTTGCCGCGCTCGGAGGTCACGCCGTACGGCATCCGCTCCTCCAGCAGCTGCACCGTCTCATCCGCCGAGTAGTCCATGGAGAACGGCGGGTTGCTCAGGACGATGTCGTACGACCTGTCCAGGTGCTGTGGGTTGCTGAGCGTGTCACCGGTCTTCAGGCTGAAGTGGCGAGCGCTGTGGAAGAGCATGTTCATGGTGGCCATGACCCAGGAACCGCCGTTGGCGTCCTGGCCGGCCAGCTCCAGGTTGTCGGAGTCGCCGCCGTGCTCGTCGATGTACTCCTTGGCGTGGATCAGCATGCCGCCGGAGCCGACGCACGGGTCGTAGACGTGCTGGCCGGCCTTCGGTTGGGCCAGCTCGACCATCATGCGCACGACGGCACGAGGCGTATAGAACTCACCGCCCTTGGCTCCCGCCGAGTCCGCAAAGTCCTTGAGCAGGTACTCGTAAGCCGCGCCGATCATGTCCGGGAACTCGAAGTCCCCGCCGCGCAGCCGCAGGCTGCCGAAGTGCTCGATCAGCGCCGCGAGACGCTTGTCGGCGAGCTTGGCGGCCGAGGCGCCACTGCCACCGCCGCCGCCGATGCGGTTGAAGTTGACGTGGGTGAACAGGCCGCGAAGCCCCTGGTTGTGGGCCTCCAGCTCCGCGAGTGCAGGCTGCAGGTGGCGGGTGGCGACGTCGTCGACAGCGCCCGCGAGCTCGGACCAGCGAGCTTTCTCCGGGACGTACATGACCTTGCGGTACGTGTAGTTCCTGGGTTCCTCGGCATCTTCCGCGGCTTCTTCCTCGGAGCAGCGCTTCTCCCGGGCCTCCGCGATGATCGCCTCACGCGCGGCCTCGTACTCGTCGTTGACCCGCTTGAGGAAGAGAAGGACCAGGATGAAGTCGCGGTATTCGGCGGCGTCCATGGTGCCGCGCAGGATGTCGGCCGCCGCGAAGAGGTGGCGCTCCAGTTGGGCGAGCGTGAGCTTGGCCACGTACGGCTCCCTGTTTCCTTGGTCCGGAGAAGCGGGCGGTCTGGGGGTAAGGCGGGTGGTGGGGGTCCGGCTCGCATGGCGCGTCCGGTGCCGGCGCGCCGAGCAGCCTAGTAGCCGCTGAGCAGCAAGCCGTCCTCCACGAAGCTCCACACATCGGTGTACGGGTCCCAGTTGTTCGGGTTCCCGCCGCTGTGCTGCTTGTTGATCTTCTGGGCGTGCTTCTTGGCGGTGGCGTACCTGCCGTCACCCAGGATCTGCTCCGGCTTCAGGTGTTTCGACTGCTGCTCGGAGACAGTCCTGGCGTTCTTGCCGTACGTCTGCGCGAAGCCGGGCTGCTGGCGCAGCCGACTATTCGCATCGCCGCAGACGCCGCCGAAAGTACTGGTGTAGTTCTGGTAGTGCAGCAGGCGCCAGAGTTCGAAGCAGGGGTGGGAGTACGCGATCCGCACGCCGTGCTCGCCGGCGAGTTTCCTCGCCTCCGGAATGCCCAGGTGGTCGTCACGGTCGAAGAGGACCCACACCTGTGGCCAGTTCCAGTCCTTCTTCTTGTCCAGCCCGGCGTCCCTCGCCTCCCGCTCGACCTTGCGCAGCACGCGTACGGCGTCCTGCACCATGGGAAGGGGCTTGCGGTGCTTGCCCGTGGCCGTGGCGTTCTCGATGTGGTATTCGACGCCCTGCCGGGGATCGGCCCGTTGTCCGTGCTTGACGATGAGGTCGATGTACTGCTTCTCGGTGACCTCCCCCTCGATGAAGACATAGACCTGCCGCGCGCGGTTCTGACGCCCCTTTGCCACGTTCTTGCGGCGGTGGACCTGGTCCCCTCCCTTGGCTCTCGCCATCAGATCTCTTCCGCCTCCAGCTCCGCCGTCTCGTCCGTCTGCAGCAACTGCCGTCCGACCTGGCCCTCCGACACCTTGGGCACACCGCCGAAGGCGCCCGCCAGATAGGACGCCATCAGGTCTTCGTCCTCTCCCGGCTCCCAGTCGGAGACCGGGAACAATTCCGTGGCGCCGCCCGCGTCCTTCTCGGTCAGCCAGAGCTGCCCCGGCTCCAGCAGACGCCCGCCGCCGGGCACCCGCAGCAGCGACGGGTCGTGCGCAGTGAAGATCAGCTGAGCGCCCTTGGGGTTCACCCACGGCGCCTGGAAGAGGCGTACGACCTCGGCCGCGAAGCGGGAGTGCAGGCTGGCGTCCAGCTCGTCGATCAGCAAGACGGCGCCTGTGTCGAGGGCGAGCAGGAGCGGCCCGATCAGGGCGAACCAGGAGCGAGTGCCGAAGGACTCCGCCTCCCAGTCGAGTACGGTCTCCTCGCCGCTGCCGGAGTGGATCAGCCGGACCCTGGGGCGGCCTGCGGAGTCGCGTTCCACCTCGGCCCCCGAGATGCCCAGGTCGGCGACGCGCAGCAGCTCCTCCACCCTCCGCCGCGACTCCTCGCTCTCCAGGAGACGCTGTGCGGTGAACGCCTCACGCTGCCGCCGCTCGGTCTCGGGGGTGACGTCCCAGAGGTTCTGCTTGAACCAGTCGTAGAGGGGGGTGAGCTGCGGATGCCCGTCGTTGGCCGCGCGGGTCAGCAGCAGGGCGTTGGGGCGGGTCATGCGCGCCAGGAGGGCGCGGTCGTGCACCCGCTCGCCGGGGAAGTCGAATTCCTTTTCACGGGAAGCGTCCCGGTCGAACCAGACCTGCCGCCGCCCCTTGGGGTAGGCGAAGAGCCATTCCGCCTCGACCCTGCGCTCGCCCAGTTCGAAGCCGTATGACCAGCGGACCCCGTCCGCCATGACGAAGTCCACCTCGTAGAGGGTGGTCTCCGCCGCCGCCTTGGGATCGAGTGCGAACTCTTCGCGCGGGATGCCCTCGTACGACGTCCAGGCCGCGTACGAACTGAGAACGGCCTCCCGCATCTTCTTCAGGGCAGTGATGACGTTCGACTTGCCGGAGGCATTGGCTCCGAAGACGCCGAGGACGGGGTAGACGGGGAGCTGCTTGCCGTCGGAGAGCGGGAGCAGCTTGGCGGCCGCGCCTTCCTCTTCTTCGGGCACGACGAACGACAGCTCCTGCTCCGCACGCAGGGACCGTACATTTGCCGTCCGGAATCTCAGCAGCATTCCGTCTCCTTCATGGAGCCCAGCGTAACGATGTTGTCCTGTGCCCGCCTGCCTCTTGCGAAGCAGACGGGCACAGGACCGGTGGACAACGGGCCTACGACAGGAACGAGTTGATCTCGATCGTCTCGTCGCGGCCGGGGCCGACGCCGATCGCGGAGATCGGGGCGCCGGACATCTCCTCCAGCGCCTTGACGTACGCCTGGGCGTTCTTCGGCAGGTCGGAGAACGTCTTCGCCTTGGTGATGTCCTCGGACCAGCCGGGGAGCATCTCGTAGACGGGCTTGGCGTGGTGGAAGTCGGTCTGCGAGTACGGCAGTTCCTCGACGCGCTTGCCGTCGATCTCGTACGCGACGCAGACCGGGATCTGCTCCCAGCCGGTGAGCACGTCGAGCTTGGTGAGGAAGAAGTCCGTCAGACCGTTGACGCGGGTGGCGTAGCGGGCGATGACCGCGTCGAACCAGCCGCAGCGGCGGTCCCGTCCGGTGGTGACGCCGCGCTCGCCGCCGATACGGCGCAGCGCCTCGCCGTCCTCGTCGAACAGCTCGGTCGGGAACGGACCGGCGCCCACGCGCGTCGTATAGGCCTTGAGGATGCCGATCACGCGGCTGATCTTCGTGGGACCGACGCCCGCACCGGTGCAGGCACCGCCCGCGGTCGGGTTCGAGGACGTGACGAAGGGGTACGTGCCGTGGTCGATGTCCAGCAGCGTGCCCTGGCCGCCCTCGAAGAGCACGACCTTGTCGTCGTCGAGGGCCTTGTTGAGGATCAGGGTGGTGTCGGCGACATAGCCCTTGATCTGGTCGGCGTAGCCCAGCAGCTCCTCGACGACCTGGCCGGCCTCGATGGCGCGGCGGTTGTAGAGCTTGGTCAGCAGCTGGTTCTTGACCTCAAGGGCCGCCTCGACCTTCTGGATGAGGATCGACTCGTCGTAGAGGTCCTGCACGCGGATACCGACGCGGTTGATCTTGTCGGCGTAGGTCGGGCCGATGCCGCGCCCGGTGGTGCCGATCTTCCGCTTGCCGAGGAACCGTTCCGTCACCTTGTCGACGGTGATGTTGTACGGCGTGATCAGATGCGCGTTACCGCTGAGCAGCAGCTTGGACGTGTCGACGCCGCGCTCGTTGAGTCCGCTCAGCTCGGAGAGCAGGACCGCCGGGTCGACGACGACACCGTTGCCGATGACCGGGGTGCACCCCGGCGAGAGGATTCCGGAAGGGAGGAGGTGCAGTGCGTACTTCTGGTCGCCGACGACGACCGTGTGGCCGGCGTTGTTGCCGCCCTGGTAGCGCACCACATAATCCACGGATCCACCGAGCAGGTCGGTGGCCTTTCCCTTGCCCTCATCACCCCACTGAGCACCGAGCAGCACAAGTGCGGGCACAGGCGTACACCCCTTCCGGGCGGGGCATGTCCAACGTGCGTGGATGGCGCCGGCGTGCCTGTTCACGCGTACGTCATCACTGAAGCCGTCGGACCGGTGCCCCGGAATAGACGAAGCCCCTGGCGCAATAGCGCAAGGGGCTCTTGCACCGAGATGCTACCTGAGGAAGGACCGAGGTGTCGGCGCAGCCTTCTGGGCACTCTCCCGTGGACTCCGTTCGGGGGTACCCCCTGCTCGTGGTCATCGACCCGGTCGCCCGCAGCACGGACGGCGAGTCCGTGCGGATCGCGAAGGATGTCCTGTGCGCGGGCGCGGGAGCGAAAATCTGCCTTCCGGAGGGGCCCGAGGAATTCGCCCGGATTCTCGCCCGGCGCGGGCACCGGCGGCCGGTGGTGATCGGTGACGACCGGACGCTGCTGCAGGTGGTGGGCCTGCTGCACAAGGAGCGGGTGCTGTCCGCGGTGCCGCTGTCGATGGTCCCGGTGGGCGCACCGGCCGCGGTCGCGCTGAGCCGCACGCTGGGCGTCCCCACGGACACGGTGGCCGCCGCGCGGACCGTCCTGGACGGCGGAGAGCGGCCGATGGATCTGCTCACGGACGACAGCGACGGCATCGTGCTGGGCGGGCTGCGCATCCCCTGTGGGAGCGAGGCGACCCGGCCGGCGCACGGGGCGTATGTGCCGGGGGCGGCCCCGCCGCCGGCCGCGGTCGACCCGGCCGAGGCCCTGGGCGGACGCAGCGGCCTGGCGGACGGCCTCGACGGGCCCCGGCCGTGGTGGAAGCCGGCCGCCCGGACCGCCCGTACGGCGCTGGCGCTGCTGGCGGCACCGGCGGCGGGCCTGGGTGCCCGGCGGACCCGGGTACCGGGGCAGCGGCTGCGGATCGAGGCGGACGGGGTGCTGCTGGCCGATCTGGACCGGCCGGTGCGCGGGGTGTCGGTGGTGCCGGGCGGACGGGGCGGGGCCGACGGGCCGAGGCCGGGGGCCGCCGAGGGCCGGGCGCTGGCCGAGGTCGTGGTGCACTGGCCGGGCGGGAAGGGGCCGGTGCGGACCCGGGCGCGGGCGGTGACGGTGTCCGGCGCGGACTTCCACTACCGGGCGGACGCACTGGTCAGCGGGCCGGTCAGGACCCGTACGTGGACCGTGCAGCAGGCCGCCTGGCGGCTCCAGCTCCCGCGGGCCTGAGCGCCGCCTAGGACGCTTCGAGGCCGGCCCGCAGCTGGTCGCGGTGTTCACGCCAGCGCTGCAGCAGCCCGGTGAGTTCCTTCTGGAGGAACTCGAAGAAGATCAGCGTCTCGGCGATCCGGCGGCCCGCCGGGGAGTCCTCGCCGAGGCTGTCGACGCCCTCGCGCAGGGTGCCCTCCCAGCGGGTGAGGACGTTGTCCCGGCGCGCCAGCGCCTCGTACCACTGGTCGCTGTGCACGCGGTAGCGGTCGCGGCGGGAGCCGGGCTCGCGCTCCCGGCTGACCATGTCGACCTGGGAGAGGTAGCGGATCGCGCCGGAGACGGCGGCCGGGCTGACCTGGAGGCGCTCGCCGAGTTCGGCGGACGTCAGCACACCGGAGTCGGAGGCCAGCAGACAGGCGAAGACCCGGGCGGACATCCGCTGCATCCCGGCGTCGACCAGCTGGGAGGCGAACCGCTCGACGAACTGTGAGACCGCCGCGTGATCGCGCTGCTCGTCGCGCGTCTCGTCGCCGCCGTCCTGGCGGGTGGCGTCCGTCCGGTGCGCACTCTGCTGTGGCTGCTCGCTCATATCCGCATCATCTCCCCTGTTCGGAGCCACCCATCCCGAGTTTATACGGTTTCTTAACTTCACAAATTTGTGAAACAAGCGTAGCTTCCAAAGCATGACCACGGCACAGTCTTCCGCCCCCGCGATCCGGGTCGACGGTCTCCACAAGTCCTTCGGCCGCACCCACGCGCTGGACGGCCTCGATCTCCATGTGACGGCCGGCGAGGTGCACGGCTTCCTCGGACCCAACGGCGCCGGCAAGTCCACGACCATCCGCGTCCTGCTCGGCCTGCTGCGCGCCGACCGCGGCACGGCCCGGCTGCTCGGCCGGGACCCCTGGCGGGACGCCGTCGAACTGCACCGCCGGATCGCCTATGTCCCCGGCGATGTGACCCTGTGGCGCAATCTCTCCGGCGGTGAGGTCATCGACCTCTACGGGCGGCTGCATCAAGGCAGCGGCGCGAAGCACCCCCGGTGGGGGCGGTGGCGGGCGACGGGCGGGCTGGACTCCGCGCGCCGGGCCGAGCTGGTGGAGCGGTTCGAGCTGGACCCCACCAAGAAGGGGCGGACGTACTCCAAGGGCAACCGGCAGAAGGTCGCGCTGGTCGCCGCCTTCGCCTCCGATGTGGATCTGCTGATCCTCGACGAGCCGACCTCCGGGCTCGACCCGCTGATGGAGGAGGTCTTCCGGAACTGTGTCGCCGAGGAGCGCGACCGCGGCCGTACGGTCCTGCTCTCCAGCCATGTGCTGTCCGAGGTCGAGGCGCTCTGCGACCGCGTCAGCATCATCCGCAAGGGGCGGACCGTGGAATCCGGCTCGCTGGGTGAGCTGCGGCATCTGACCCGCACCTCGGTCGTCGCCGAACTCACCATCCCGCCCGACGGGCTGGCCGGCCTCCCCGGCATCCACGGCCTCACCACCCAGCCGATCCGGGGGAGCCAGGGGCATCGCGTCCGCTTCCAGGTCGACACCGACAAGCTGGACGCCGTGCTCCGCTCGCTCGGTGGCTCCGGCGTCCGCAGCCTCACCAGCACCCCGCCCACCCTGGAGGAGCTCTTCCTGCGCCACTACCAGGACGACGCCCGTACCGCAGCGGCGGTCGCGCGATGACCGCCGTGGCCGCGGACGCGCCCGTCCGCGCCGTACGCCCCCGTCATCTGGCGGGCACCGGCGCCCTGTTGCGCCTCGCCCTACGGCGCGACCGGCTGATGATCCCGGCCTGGGTGCTCGCCCTGGGGCTGTCCTTCGCCGCCATCGGCGCGTCGTTCGAGGCGGTCTACGACACCGCCGCCCAACGGGCCGGACTGGCCGTCTCGATGAACCACAACGGCTCGATGCGGGCGCTGTACGGACCGGTGTTCAGCGACTCCGTCGGCGGTCTGGTCGCCTGGCGGATGGCCGGCTTCGGCGCCGTCCTCGCCGCGGTGATGAGCCTGCTGATCGTGGTCCGGCACACCCGCGAGGAGGAGGAGTCGGGGCGTCAGGAACTGCTCTCCGCCTGCGTGGTGGGCCGCCGGGCGCCGCTGACCGCGGCTCTGCTGACCGCCCTGCTCGCCGACATCCTGCTCGCGGTGCTGATCGCGGGCGGCCTGGCGCTGTCGGGCCGCCCGGCCGCCGGGTCGCTCGCCCTCGGCCTGGCCGTCGGCGGCACCGGCACGCTCTTCGCCGGCCTGGCCGCCATCGCCGCCCAACTCACCGAGAGCGCACGGCTGGCCAAGGGGCTGACCGGCGCGGTGCTGGGCCTGGCCTTCGCCCTGCGCGCCGCGGGCGACGCCGCGACGGCCGCGGCCGGCTCCCCGCTCACCTGGGCCTCCCCGATCGGCTGGGCCGAGAACCTCCGGCCGTACGCCGGTGAACGCTGGGGGATGCTGCTGCTCTTCGCCGCGGCGACCGCCCTGGCCGGCGCCACCGCCTACGCGCTGACCGCCCGCCGCGACCTCGGGATGAGCTTCCTGCCCGCCCGCCCCGGACCGGCCGTCGCGCCGCGCTCGCTGAGCGGTGCGTTCGGTCTGGCCTGGCGGCTCCAGCGCACCACCCTGCTGGGCTGGACGCTCGGATTCCTGTGCGCCGGCGCGGTCTTCGGCGGGATCGCCGAGGGCGCCGCCGACCTGGTCGGCGGCAACCGGCAGACCCGCGAGATCGTCGCGCGGATGGGCGGCCAACAGGGCCTGACCGAGGCCTTCCTGGCCACCATGGCCGGGATGCTCGGCATGGTCGCGGCGCTCTACGCGGCCGGTGCGGTGCTCCGGCTGCGCTCCGAGGAGACCGCGGAGCGCGCGGAACCCGTGCTGGCCGGCGCGGTGAGCCGGCTCCGCTGGGCCGGCAGCCATCTGGCCGTCGCCTACGGGGGCAGCGCCGTCATCCTGGCCTCCGGCGGCCTGGGCCTGGGCCTGTCCTACGGCCTCTCGGCCGCCGACCTCAGCGGTCAACTGGGGCCCGTGGTGGCCGCGTCGCTCTCCCAGGTCCCGGCGGTCTGGACGCTCACCGGCCTGGCGGTCCTCGTCCTCGGCCTGCTCCCGAAGGCCATCGGCGCCGTCTGGGCGCTCATCGGCGGCTGCCTGGCCATCGGCTGGATCGGGCCCTCACTCGCCTTCCCGGCGTGGGTGATGAAGCTGTCCCCGTACAGCCATCTTCCGAAGCTGCCCGGCGCGGACGTCACCGCCGCCCCCCTCGTCTGGCTGCTTGCGCTCTCCGCGCTCTTCGCGCTCGTGGGCCTGGTGGGGGTGCGGCGGCGCGACATCGGCTGATCCCCGGCGGTCCGGCGCGGACGCCGGCGCCGCCCGCCCCGGAAGACGTGGGGCCCCCGGGGGCGCCGGGGCGGGGCGCGGGGCTAAATAGATGATGGGAAGGCAATAAGAC
>NZ_JBHYPE010000024.1:0-114648 GCF_042746015.1 Streptomyces sp. NPDC058773 | reverse complement strand
GAGGGGACGGGCCGGAGGGGTCTGGTGTGTGGACGTAAAGCGAAGCAGTCCACACACCAGGCACCGGAGGCCCGTCACCGCACCCACAAACCACCCGCCCGCCGCAGGCGCAACGACGAGTCAGCCGAAAACACACGGAACCACAGCCCCGCGCAGCGGACCCCCGCCCGCCGCAGGCGACACGGCGAGGGCACCGCGAAGCGGGCCACAAACGGCGAGCAACCACCACGGCGGAAAAGCCGAAAACGTGGGCTGCCGGCAAAGCGCAGCCGAAACGTGGGAAAGGGCTTAGGCCTCGGGGCCGATCCGGCTACGGACGGCCGTTTGGACCTCGTCCTCCTCCGCCGGGTCGGCGGCGAGGCGGCGGAGTTGTTCGACGACGCGGTCGTCGCCGGTGGCCGCGTGCCGGGCGGCCAGTTCGCGGGTGGTCTCCTCGCAGTCCCAGAGGCACTCGACGGCGAAGCCGGCCGCGAAACCGGGGTCGGTGGCGGCGAGTGCCCCGGCGGCGCGGCCGCGGAGGTGGGAGGAGGAGGTTTCACGGTAGATGTGCCGCAGGACGGGGGCGGCGCAGACGACGCCGAGGCGTCCTGTGCCGTCGACCAGCTCCCACAGGCCGTCGGCGTCCGGCCCTTCCTCGCGTACGGTCCGGCGCAGTGCGGCCAGCACCGGTTCGGCGTCGCAGCGCCCGCCGCGACGGGCGAGCACGGCGGCGGCGGCCGCGCCCAGCCGGTCCGTGCGCGCCGCCCAGATCCGGGCCCGCTCGACGGCGGCCACACTGCGCATCCGTGCGAAGGCGGCGAGCGCGGCGGCGGCCAGGGGCTCGGAGGAGAAGGGGTCGACCACCGCGGACTCGATCAGATCGAGGGTGTCCGGGTCGCCACGCTCGGCGAGGTGGTGGAGCACGGCGGCGCGCGCAGCGTCGGGGGCGCTGCGCGCGGCACGCAGCAGCTCGGGACGGTCCTCGGGGCCGACGACGGCCCCCAGGCAGCGGGCGGCGGCGTGATACCGCTGCTCCGCGGGCTCCGGTTCCTGGCTCTCCTGGGCCCACCGCAGAATCTCGGTGACGCTCCAGCCGGGGCGCGGTCCGCTGGGCCGCAGCTGCCGCTGCCAGCGGTCGAAGGAGCCCTGCTCCCCGGCGGCAGCCAGCCGCGCGGCGTACCGGGGGTCCTCGGCCCACAGCCGCCAGGGCCGGGGCTCGAAGGCGTCGCGGACGGCGGCGGCCAGCTCGGCCTCGCCCTGCTCGGTCTCGGGGAAGCGGGCGAGCACGGCGTGGGCGAGGGTCCTCAGCCCGGCGTCGTCGTCACGCAGCGCAAGCTCGTCCAGCGCCCAGCGCCAGTTGCTGCCGGCCGCGGCATAGCTGCGCAGCAGCAGCCGGGCGGCGTCCCTGCCGTACGCGGCGAGGTGGCCGAGGACGGCGAGGGCCAGGCCGGTGCGCTCCTCGCCGGTGTCGACGAGGTCGTCGGGGTGGAAGAGATGCCGTTCGATCTGCTCAAGACCGCCGTCGAGCTGCATGTAGAGGCGTGCGTAGTAGAGCGAGCGGTTCTCGACCTGCCAGTCCCGCCGGGGGTCGCGCAGCACGCTGTCGTTGAGCGCCGCGAGCGCCTCGGCACGGGGCGCCGCGAGGGCATGCAGGGTCCCGTCGCCGCGGCCTCGCTGCAGGAGGCCGAGCAGGGTGCCACTGGGCGCTATGTCTGGATCGAACATGAGGTCAGCATCCGGTGCGGGGGACGGGCTGGCAACGGGATTTCCGCTGACCGGCATTCTTGCCGGTGACCACGGGCCGTATGCGTCGTTCCCACCATGGATCGACGGGAACGCCTGCGTACGGCGGCCGAAGCCTAGCGTGGAACCACTTATTCCGCCGATTCGCCCCGAGGTTGCCCCAGGAAGGCCGGCGGCATATGCCGGGTGCACCACCGTATCGGGTAGTGCCAAATCCCTTACGGACCGTCGCCGCCTGTGCAACAGTCGTTACCGGCCCTTCAGCCCGGCGCCGCCTGATCACGGAGTACGTCATGCCGTCCCCTCTCTTCGCGGATCACTCAGCCGACCGGCCCCCCGAGCGTGAGACGGTCGAGGCACTCATCACGCAGGCCCGCCGCCTGCGCGGCGGCCTCGACGCGGTCCGCCGGGAGTCCGCGGTGGACACCGGCCTCGCCGCCGGCCCGCAGCTGCGCTGGCAGCGGGCCCTGTGCGACCTCGCGGTGCACCACCTCGACGACCTCGGCGGCCATCTCGACCAGCTGCGAGAGGGCCTGCCGCCCGCGACCGAGGACGACCCGGCGGCGGAGGCCGAGCCGTCGCCCGCCCCGCCGGGGCCCGGACCCCATGAGCGGGGCTCGCTGCTGCGCCGGGTGGGCAGCGCCGAGTGGAATCTGCTCACCGACGAGGTCAGCTGGTCCGACGAGCTGTTCGCGATGTTCGGCCGGGACCCCTCCGACGGCCCGCTCACCCTCGACGAGCTGCCGTCCCTGGTCCACCCCGAGGACCAGGACGGACTGGCCACGATGGTCACGGACTGTCTGGTCGACGGCCGGCCGATCGACGGCGAATTCCGCATCGTGCGCCCGGACGAGAGCCTGCGCACGGTGCACATGGTGGGCGAGCCGGTGCTCGACGCCGACGGCAGCACCGCCTGCATGTGGGCCGTGCTGCGGGACGTCAGCGAGCTGCGCCGCAGCCAGCAGGCGGTGCACGAGACCCGTGACTCGCTGCACCGCGAGCGGCAGATCGCGCAGACCGAGCACCGGCTTGCGGTCGAGCTGCAGGAGGCCGTGCTGCCGCCGTGGCGCGGCTCCCTGCGGTTCCCGCACGGTGGCCCGGTGGCCCTGGACCTCGCCGGGCGCTATCTCCCGGCCGGCACCCGCGCCCTCATCGGCGGCGACTGGTACGACGCACTGCAACTCCCGGACGGCAGCACGCTGTTGAGCGTCGGCGATCTCACCGGGCACGGCGTCACCGCCACGTCCGGGATGGCGATGGTGCTCGGCGCACTGCGCGGGATGGCGGTCGCCGGACAGCGGCCGGGCCCGCTGATGGGCTTCCTCAACCAACTGCTGGACAGCGCGGCCCAGCCGGCGCTGGGCAGCGCGGTGTGCGGCCGGTTCGACCCCGTCGCGCGGACGCTGGAGTGGGCCCAGGCGGGGCACCCCGCACCGCTGCTGTTCCGCGGCGGCACGGGGCGCGCGCTGGACCCGCCCGAGGGTGTGCTCCTCGGGGCGACGTCGGGTGCGGCCTACACCCAGCACACCGAGCAGCTGGAGCCCGGTGACCTCCTCGTCCTGCACACCGACGGCCTGGTCCCGCGCCGTGCGCAGGGCGTGGACGCCGCCCATGAGGGGGCCGAGCGGCTGCTCGCCCTGGCCCCACGGTTCGCCGCCGCGCGCAGTGCCCAGGACAGCGTCCGCATCGTCGTCGAGGAGTTCGGCACCGCCGAGCGCGAGGACGATGCCTGTGTGCTGGTCGCCCGGGTCGGCGGCTGACGCGTCGCCGGGCAGGCGGAGGACGGGGCGGTGCCGTAACGGCCGCCCCGGTGACCTCCGTCGGTGGGCTGTCGCCGGGCAGCTGAGGCAGCCGGGCCGCGGCGGACGCTTCACCCCCTGCTACAGGTGACCCACCGTCACACCCCGTTCCGCCGCCCGCCTCAGGCCGAGAAGTTCTTCTCGACGCCGGCTCCGATACCGGGGCCCAGGCCCGACCCCTTGGACTTGGGCTTCGCCTTCGGCAGGACATGCTGGATCTCCTCGCGCAGGTCCTGGATCGTGGCGTAGTTGGCGTACTGCCCCGTGAGCCGGAACATCTCGCGGAGCCGGTCCCAGGTCCGGTGCGAGGAATTCTCCCCGATGGAGACCAGCGCCAGCCGGGCGTAACGGTCGGCCTGTTCGGGGTCGTTGCCGATGAAGCAGGCCGACGCCATCGAGATGTAGTCGAAGATCTGCGACCGCTGGCGGCCGTTCTCCCGCAGCGTCAGCGCCCGTTTGGCGTGGTGCTGGGCGACCCGGGCGGCCGCGGGATCGTGGTCGGCGAGGGTCCGGAACGCCAGCGCCTGCATGCCGTGCAGATCCGCCTCGTCGAACATCTGCATCCAGCTCGGCGGCGGCACATCGCCCTTGTCCGAGACGAACAGGTCCTCCGCCTCGCCCAGGGTGCGGCGCATGGCCTGGCCCTGCCCCTTGGACGCCTGCGCCCAGGCCTCGATGGTGTGCAGCATGGCGCGGGTGCGCGGCAGGGTCTCCTCGCCGGAACCGGACTGGGCCAGCTTCATCAGATCGAGTGCGTCGTCCGGGCGGCCCAGGTGGACCATCTGACGGGCGGCCCGGGACAGGGCCTCCCCCGCACGGGGGCGGTCGCCGCCCTCGCGGGCCGCATGGGCGGCGATGATGAAGTACTTCTGGGCGGTGGGCTCCAGGCCCACGTCGTGGGACATCCAGCCGGCCAGCACCGCCAGATTGGCGGCCACCCCCCACAGCCTGCGCTGCAGATGCTCGGGGTGGCGGTAGGCGAGCATGCCGCCCACCTCGTTGAGCTGGCCCACCACGGCCTTGCGCTGGAGTCCGCCGCCACGGGCCGCGTCCCAGGCGCGGAACACCTCGACCGAGCGCTCCAGCGCATCGATCTCCTGGGACCCCACGGGGGCCGCCTCGTAGCGGTCGAAGCCGATCTGGTCGACGTCATGGACGGAGTCGGAGGCGAACGGGGTGTCGTGGCGCGGTGCGCCGGCCGGTGTCGGGTCGGTGTGCAGCCAGTCGTACATGGCGCCGGTGAGTGCGGAACCCGCGGCGAGCGCAGCGCCTGCACCCACCAAGCCGCGTCGGTTGAGCATGAGGTCCATTCCCGTGAATTCCGTGAGGACCGCGGCGGTCCGTTCGGGAGCCCACGGCAGACCGTCCATGGCCTGCCGCTTCCCCGAGCGGCCGGTTCTTGCGAACCCGAGGTCCTCGATGGTTACGACACGGCCGAGGCGCTCGGTGAACAGGGAAGCCAGGACCTTGGGCACCGGGTCGCGCGGGGTCTCCCCCATGTCGATCCAGCGCCGCACTCGTGAGGTGTCGGTCGCCAGCTGCGGATGGCCCATGGCCGCCGCCTGCCGGTTGACCAGTCTCGCCAGCTCTCCTTTGGACCAGCCGGCCAGGCCGAAAAGGTCCGCGAGACGGGTGTTCGGCTGCCTGTCCACGTCAAGCCCCCAGGTTCCTCGACTGAGTTGACAGTAACGGCCGTTGACGTGCACTGGGTCCATTCGCCAGGGTTCGCCACCCTGCGCCAGATGGTCTGCCACCCGCAGCCACGTGTTCTGTAGACATGCCGCCCCCGGCCTGGTGGCGGGACCGCATTCCCCAGGGTGCGCGCCCTTCACAGGGACCCTGGATCGGCCTCCTGCACGGGGCCCGTTCACGGGTTCCCACCACCGGGCCGGGGAGCGCACGCAACTCGCCGGCGCACGAAGGGATCTGTCTCACCCATGTATGCAGCATCGTCCGCCGTGACCGCCCCCACCCGGCCGCACCGCCCGCATCCGACCGGAGGCGGCCCGTATCTCGACCCGTCCCCCTCCGCGGCCGCCGCGGTCACCGGTCTCCCCGGCGGGCGTACGCGGCGGATGCACGGGACGAGCCCCCAACCGCTCAGCGGCCGGCTCGACTTGTCCGGCCCCCAGGGCGCCCAGCTGCGCGCCGCCGTCGCCTCGGTGCACCGCATCTGCCCGGAGTTCAACCCGGTGCAGGTACTGCGCCGCAGCGGCAGATCCGTCCTGCTCGTGGGGACGACGGGCCGGATGACCGCGGTCGCCAAGTGTTTACTCGACCAGTCTCCGGCCTGGGCGGAAAGGTTCCGGCAGGAAATAAGTGCATACCGCGCATTCGTCCGGCATCGTCCGCCGGTTCGGGTGCCGCGGCTGGTGGCGGCCGACCCCGACAACTGCACCCTCATCATGGAGCGGATGCCCGGCCGGGTCGCGGCCCTGCCCCGGCACCCGTCCGAGGCCCCGCCCCGTGCGGACGTACGGGCCGCGCTCGGCGCGATCTGCCGGATCAATCTCTGGCGTCCGCCGGCCGGACTGTTCGACACCCCGCTGGACTACGCGGACCGCATCGGCCGCTATCACGACCTGGGGCTGCTCACCGACCGGGACCTGGGCGACCTGCAGAAGCTGATGCACGGCCTGTCGCACACCCAGGGCCAGTTCTGTCACGGCGATGCGCTGCTGAACAACGTGCTGCTGTCCCCCGCGGGTCCGGTGCTGCTGGACTGGGACAACGCGGGCTGGTACCTGCCGGGCTACGACCTGGCGACGCTGTGGTCGGTGCTCGGCGACGCGCCGGTCGCCCGCCGCCACATCAGCCAGCTCGCGCAGAACGCGGGACCGGCCTCGCGGGACGCCTTCCTGGTGAATCTGATGCTGGTGCTCACCCGCGAGATCCGGCGCTATGAGACCGCGGTCCAGCGGACCATGCGCGAGCCCACGCCGACGGGGACACCGGTTCCGGGACAGCCCGGTGTGCCCGCGGCGGGCGAGGAGCAGCGGCTGCTCCTGCGCCGACTGCACGACGACTGCCAGATGGCGCGGCGTGCGGTACGGGCGGCGGTCGGCACCCGCTGACCGCCGAGGGGGGACTGTGAGCGGCGCGCCCGGGCACGGGGTGCGCCGCTCACCCTTGTGCGCCGGTCCGCGGGCCGGCGCTTCTCCGCACCCTCCGGGGCGGGGCATTGGTCCATTCCACTGACGCTCCGCAGGCCCGGCACCGCTTCGGGAAGGCTCCTCTGGAGACGCCCTGACATGCGGAATCCCGAACCGGCTTGGTGATTGACGGACTGTCGGCAGACGTATAGCTCTGAGCCGACAGGGGCTCTAGTCTCGGGTCCCGCCCGTGCGGCTGTTTGCGCACCCACCGTCACACCGCCCCGGCTCGGGGCCGGCTCGAGGAGGTTGCTTTGCAAGGATCCGCCCCGGAAGACGAGAAGAGAGTCCGCCGCCCCGCGCTGCGGAGATCCGCCACCGCCGTCGCGGCCGCGGTGCTGCTGCTGCCGCTCTCCGGAGCGCCGTCCGCAGAGGCCGGCCAGCCGCGGACGGACGCGCTGCAACAGGCCTTCACCGACGCCGCCGCCCGCTTCCATGTGCCGCGCAGTGTGCTGCTCGGCGTCTCGTATCTGGAGTCGCGCTGGGACGGTCACGGCGGTGCGCCCAGCGTCTCCGGTGGCTACGGTCCGATGCATCTGACCGACGCCCGGACGGCCCTGACGCGGACGCCGGAGTTCAGCGGGGGCACCGAGGATGCCCGCGGCGACGGGGCACGGGCCCGTAAGCGGGTGCCGGCCGGTCCGGCGCAGCGGGCCGCGCTGCCGGCCGAACTCCCGGCCCGGCTCCGTACGTTGCCGACGGCCGCGCGGCTGACCGGGATTCCGGTGGAGAAGCTGCGCAGCGATCCCGCGGCGAATGTGCTCGGCGGTGCGGCGCTGCTCGCCGCGGAGCAGCGCAAGCTGGGGACGGCCGCGGGCGCCGGCCCGGCCCGGTGGTACGCGGCGGTGGCACGCTACGGCGGACAGGACAGTGCGCGCAGCGGCAAGGCCTTCGCGGACGAGGTGTTCGCGGTGATGCGCCAGGGGCAGGCCCGCACCACCGACGCGGGACAGCGGGTCACGCTGGCCGCGGCGCCGGGTCTGGCTCCTGATCCCGCGCAGCAGAAACGTCTCGGCGCGCCGGCCACCAAGGCCTCGGCGGCGCCCGCCGACCACCGGCTGGAGTGCCCGTGGAATGTCGCCTGCGAGTCGGTCCCGGCGCCGTACGAGGAGTTCGGCGACGGTGACTACGGCAACCACGACAAGGCGGACCGACCCGCGGACCAACGGGTCAGGGCCATCGTCATCCATGACACCGAGGGTTCCTGGGAAACCACGCTGAAGCTGATCAAGGACCCGGCCTATGTGTCCTGGAACTACACCATCCGCTCCTCGGACGGCCTGATCGCCCAGCACGTGCCGACCAAGGACGTCGCCTGGCACGCGGGCAACTGGTACATCAACTCGCACTCCGTCGGCATCGAGCACGAAGGCTTCCTGGCCGCGCCGGACGCCTGGTACACGGAGGCGATGTACCGCGCCTCGGCCCGGCTGGTGAAGTATCTGAGCCGTAAGTACGACGTACCGCTCGACCGGCAGCACATCCTCGGCCACGACAATGTGCCCGCCACGACGACGGCCACCATCCCGGGCATGCACACCGACCCCGGCCCGTACTGGGACTGGGCGCACTACTTCACCCTGCTGGGCAAGCCCTTCAAGGCCACCGCGGGTCCGCGCGGCGGGCTGGTCACCATCCGCCCCGACTACGACGAGAACCAGCCGCTCTACACCGGCTGCACGAAGGCCGGTGACCCCTGTGCGCCGCACGGCTCCACGGCGGTCCGGCTGCACAGCGCACCCGACGAGGACGCGCCGCTGGTCAAGGACGTCGGCCTGCACCCGAACGGCAGCGACTCGACGACCGGGGTGAACGACACGGGTGCCCGCGCCACGACGGGGCAGCGGTTCGCGGTGGCCGGCCGGTCCGGCGACTGGACAGCGATCTGGTACCTCGGGCAGAAGGCGTGGTTCCACAATCCGAAGGACGAGCCGGCGGCGGTGCACGCCAACGGGCTGATCGCCACCCCTAAGGCGGACCGCCAGGAGATCCCGGTCTACGGCCGGGCGTACCCGGAGAAGGAGGCCTACCCGGCCGGGGTCCCTTACCAGTCGGTCTCCCCGCTGCCGTACAAGCTCGCGGCGGGCCAGATGTACGCCGTAGGGGGCCGGATGCGGGGCGACTACTTCTACTCCCCGACCTTCGACGTCAGTAAGCACACGGTCGTGCGCGGCAAGGACGTCTACTACGAGATCCAGCTCGGGCACCGGGTCGGCTATGTGCGGGCGGCGGATGTCGAGGTGCGGCGCTCGGACGCCTAGGAAACGGCGGATGAGCGCGTCGCGCCCGGTGGACGGACGAACCGTCCACCGGGCGCGACGCTGTGTCCGCTCCGGTGCCGCACCGGGGCTCAGCCCTGCTGGAAGAGCTCCGCCGGCAGCGGCTTGAGGAGGGCGTAGAGGTCGTCGGTGATCGGCCGGTCCCAGCTGGCGATGGTGACCAGCACCCCGTCGCTGCGGTCGAACTGGGCGCAGGAGATCCGGCCCTCGGAGCACTTGATGCGCTTGACGATCAGGAGGTTGTCGTCGTGCATCACCGGGGTGTCCTCGGTCTCGACGACCGTCACCGGTTCGTCGTTGCCGAGCGCGGCCAGCAGCTGGGCCACCTCGAAGGGCACCTGGTCGTCCTCCAGCTCACGGGCCGGGGAGCCTTCCGGCAGATTGCCGATGATCATCGCGGGGCCGCGGCCGCCGAACAGGTCGTAGCGGAGGAAGACGCCCTGGCAGCTCCCGTCGGGCGCGGGCAGCAGCCCGGCTCCCAGGTTGCCCGGCCAGTCCCCGGGGTCCATGGCGAGGACGTCGAAGTCAGGCCCGGCGGGCGTGGCTGCGCTGCGGCGGCGGAGGAAGGACATGCCGCCATCGTACGTGGCCCGGCCGGGCGCGCCGCGCGGGCGTCGAGGTCGGCGACACCCGGTGCGCGGCGCCGCCGTCCGCCCCGTGGCCGGTGCTCTCAGGCCTGCTCGGCCAGCGCGCGCAGCCGGCGCAGCGCCTCGTCCGCCGCGGCATACGGCACGAAGAGGTGATCGTGGTGGAAGCCCGCGACGACATTGCAGCTGAGGCCGGCCTGGGCGAGCGCGGTGGCGACAGCGGCGGTGAGCCCGACGGCGTCCAGCGCGGAGTGCACCCGCAGGGTGATCCAGGCGGCGACGTAGTCGTACCCGAGGCCGGCGCGGTCGGCCTCTTCCTGGTGGACGACGAGGGTGCGGCCTTCGGGCTCGGTGACGGTGACCACCGGCGTCAGCCCGTCGGGGACCGCGCCGGGAACACTGACGAAGACGTAACGGCCCTCGTTCAGCTCGGGACGCATCCCGCTCAGCAGGGTCCGGAGATCGCGCTCACCTGTCATGCTCTCACCCTACCGGGGGGGGCCGCCGGGTCACGTGGCCGCCTGGCCTCCGGACCTCGTACAGACGGGAGCATGCCGCTTCGCTGCGGCGTCGAGCACACCGAAGACATAGCGCGTAAGCCAACTCTCCTGTGCAGTAGGAGAGTTGAGGCACCGACGCGGCCTTGTCCGCTTCGGGAGCGCCTTCGCCGCGGAGAACGCACCGTTCAGCGCCCCGGCAGGACATATGTCATCCCCAGGGCCGGACAGCATCAAAAAGGGACCCTTCCTCATACGGGGAAGGGCCCCTTCGCGGAGCGCCCGGCAGGCCTTGCACCTACATTTCCCACCGGCTGATGGGCGTCTTTCCTTGGACCACAGACGCGCGACTCCGGACCGCTGCCCGAAGCTGCATCATGATCATACTGCATCGCCGCACCGGCGAGAAGCCGCCGACCGGGCCACGCCAGAACACCGTCGCCACGGACAGCCTTGCCCAGTACGGTGCCGACGGTATGACGGCTCTTGATTCCTTCGCCTTCGTGCGCCACGTCGACGGGCTTCGCCATCAATTCGAGCGCGATGGTGAGCGCCACGGTCGACCTGCCTACTGTCGGACAGACGGGCAGGTGTGGTGCGTTTGGGGACCGGATGACGGCTGGCACTGCGAGATCGCCGACGGCCTTGTCACCGCCTGCCCGCTGAACAGCGACGGTGACGAACACGAGCCCCCGGCCACGGTCTGGCGCAGCTTCAAGGGAGACCGGTCCCACCTCTACGACCTGCGTCCCCTCGGCCCTGAAGGGTGATCCGCCGCGCCGGACTGCGCCTGGGGTGCGTCCCGGGCTTCCCGGCGGCGTTCGTGGTGGCGGGCGACCCGGGCGCGGTTGCCGCAGGAGGGGGTGCACCACTCCTGGCGGGCGTGGTCCTTGACGAAGTAGCGCACACAGCGCGGGGCGGGGCAGGCCCGTAGCAGGGCGCGGTCCGGCCCGTCGAGGAAGGTGAGGGCGGCGCGGGCCAGGGCGGCGACGATCCGGTCCGCGGGCGGCGGGGAGCCGGCCGGGTGCAGCCGCAGTGCGGGCCGGGCATCCGGCTCCCAGCTGAGCCGGGGGACGGTGGGGACCAGGGCAGCGGCGGCGTTCAGCCGCTGGACCGCCCCCCTTTCCGGGAGCAGCCGGTGGGCGTCGGCGGAGCTGGGCGGTCCCGGCCGGACGGCGCGGGCGAACAGCGAGCGGACCGCGGCCCGCAGGTCCCGTACGGCGGTGTGCAGCGGCTCGTCCACGGTGACCGGCTGACCGGCGCAGTCGAGCAGCGACACCCGCTCGCGTATCCAGTCGGCGAGTCCTTCCGGGTGAGCCAGGTCATCGGCGACGCCGCCGTGCCCGTCGTGGCGGAGGGTGACGGCGAGATCGAGCGCGAGCCGGGTTGCGGTCATGAGGCTAATGGTAATGTCACCGCCGACCATTAACCGGTAGCGGAGGCGGTGTGGCCGGAATGCGTCAACTGCCATGAAATCGCCGGGACTTCGAGTGCGGTCCGCCCGTATGCGGCCGGCTCATGTGCGGCCTGTCGGCGGCACGGCGGACGACGGGCGGGACCTGTGTACCCGTGTCCGTACCCGGCGCCGTACGGGCACGGTTCCCCGCGCCGGATGCCAGGACGAAGGAGCTGCGGTGGCCAAGACGACGGAGCGCACGATGACGGCCGAGGCGGTACGGGCCGAGGTCGGGGCCGGCCAGGAGCGGTTGCGTGCCCTGCTGCCCGCGCTGACCGATGACGGGGTGCGGGAGCCCAGTGAACTGCCCGGCTGGTCGCGCGCGCATGTGCTCTCGCATATCGAGGGTGTCGCGCTGGCCCTGGCCCGGCAGGCCCGCTACGGGCTGCGCGGGGAGCTGATCGAGCCGTACGACGGTGGTCGCCCGGCGCGCGCCGCCGCGATCGAGGCCGGGGCGCTGCGGGACGCGGCGGCGCTGGGGGACGCCGTGCGGGCCGCGCTGGCCGAGGCGTCCGCGGCCTGGGCGGTGGTCGGCCCGGCCGACTGGTCGCGGCCGGTGCGGCACCGCAACGGCGATCTGCGCTCCGCACTGCTGGCCTGGTGGCGGGAGTTGGAGATCCACGCGGCGGACGCCCGGATCGGCTACGGCCCGCAGGACTGGCCGCGGGAGCTGTGCCGCCACCTTTTGGACTACCTGGCGCCCCGCGTTCCCGCGGATCTGCACCTCGTTCTGACGGACACCGACGGCACACCGGTACGGCGGTACGGCTGCGTGGACGCGCCGCGGGTCACCGTGTGCGGCCCGGTCACCGATCTCGCGGCCTGGCTGGCCGGCCGCCGGCCGCACCACCCGCTGGACTGCCGCCGACCGGGCGCGCCGGCTCCGCTGCCCGAGCTGCTCGACTGGCCGTAGTCCGGTCGCACCGCCCGGAAGGAACTCACCCGTGACGCACCCCGGCTCCGGCCACCCTCCCGTGCTCAACCTCTGGAAGGCGGGCCTGGCCGCGGTGCCGCCCGAGGTCTGGCGGCGCGCCGACTGGGAGGTACTGATCCTCGCCGACAACGCACTGACCGAGATCCCGGCGGCGCTCGGCCGTCTCCGGGCGCTGCACACCCTCGACCTCGGCCACAACCGGCTGACCGCGGTCCCCGACGTGTTCGGTGAACTCGCCGGGCTGGCCCGCTACCTCTATCTGCACGACAACCGGCTCACCGCACTGCCGGACAGCCTCGGCCGACTGGACCGGCTCGGCTATCTCAACGTCGGCGAGAATCCGCTCGGCCGGCTGCCGGCGGCGCTCGGTGCGATGGCCGGGCTGGTCGAACTCCGCGCGCAGCGGGCGGAGTTGAGTGACCTTCCGGAGTCGCTGGGGCGGCTCGGCCGGCTCCGGGAGCTGTGGCTGGGCGGCAATGCGCTGACGGGACTGCCCGGGAGCCTCGCGGCGCTGCGCGCATTGCGGGTGCTGGAGCTGCGGGACAACGCCCTCCGCCAGGTCCCCGAGGTGCTGCGCGCCCTGCCGTTGTTGCGCCGTATCGACCTGCGCGGCAACCGGATCACGGGGCTGCCGCCCTGGATCGCCGGGCTGCCGTCGCTGGAGAAGCTCGATCTGCGCTGGAACGCCGTGGCGGACGCGGCGGAGCCGGTGTCGGCCCTCCGGGAGCGGGGGTGCGTGGTGCTCACCTGACTCCCCGCCGTTCCCCGGACCCCGTGCGGTGGAGAGCAGGGGCAGGAGGTCGGGGGCGCATGACGGCGAGGGCGTCCACGGCCGTCCGACCGCAGAGGGAAGCTTTCCCCCAGCGGGTGCATCTTTCGATGTATGGCAATTCGTCTGCGCTCACGAGGAATGCCGGACAGGCCGCGTCGACGATGAAGGCATGACCCGGACACTGCACTCACCGCCCCTTTCGTCCGATGCCGGGGGTGGCCGGCTCCCCCTGCTCGACGTACTGCGCGGCACCGCGATCCTCGGCACCCTGATGACCAATGTCTGGGTCTTCGTCAGTCCTGGCGCCGAGTGGGGGTTCCTGCAGAACGGCTCCGGACACGCCGGATACGGGTCCCTACCGGCGGCGGCCGAGAGCCTGTTCCAGCTCGTGGCGAACGGCAAGTCCTTCTCGATGCTGACGATCCTGTTCGGAGTCGGCCTCGCGATCCAGTTCGACGCGGCCGCCCGGCGCGGTCAGCCCTGGCCGGGCCGCTACCGGTGGCGGGCACTGTTCCTGTTCGCCGAGGGCACCGTGCACTTCGTCCTCGTCTTCGCCTGGGACGTCCTGATGGGCTACGCGGTCACCGCACTCCTCGTCGCCTGGCTGCTGGCCCGGTCGGAACGCACCCGACGGCGCGCCATGTGGTGGGCAGCCGGGCTGCACCTGGCCTTGATGTGTGCGCTCACCACGCTGCTGGCCGGGAATGGCGGCAGCGGCGGCGGGGTGTCCCAGCGGATCGTCGACCTGTACGCGCACGGAAGCTACCCCGACCAGATCGCGTTCCGGCTGGAGACCGCCTTCGCGCTGCGCCTGGAGCCGGTGCTCGCCTTCGGGCTCATGGTCTTCCTGTTCCTGCTCGGGGTACGGCTGTTCCGGGCCGGTGCGTTCGCGGTGGACGAGACGGGCCGGCGGATCAGGGCGCGGATGCTCGGCTGGGGCCTGGGCCTCGGGGTACCGCTCTCCGCCGCGACCGCCGTGGGCGGCAGCGGCTTCATCCTGCTGGAACGGTACTGTGCCGCTCCGCTGGTGGCGGTCGGGTACATGGGGCTGATCGGCGCGGTGGTGAGCCGGATACGCCGCCCGGGCCCGTTCACCGCCGGCCTCACCTCTGTCGGCCGGACGGCGCTCTCCGCGTACGTGCTGCAGAACCTGCTGTGCATGCTGCTCTGCTACGGCATCGGACTCGGCCTCGCCGCCCGCTGGGGAGACACCGGCCGCCCCTGGTGGGTGATGGGGCTGTGGGCCGGGGTGTGCGCTGTCCTCATGATGGGCTCCACGCTGTGGCTGCGCCGGTTCTCCACCGGTCCGCTGGAGGCCGTGCAGAAGTGGGCCCTGCGGCGCTGAGCCGGCCCGGCCGTGACGACGGGACCTGCGCGGTCTGCCGGGCCGACGCCGATGAGGCCGGCCGTAACCAATGCCCGTGATCAATGACCTACGTGAGGTCGAACTCCCCCTCGCGCGCGTCGAGGACGAAGGCGCGCCACTCGGCGGGGGTGAAGATCACCGCCGGGATCTCGGGGCTGCGGCGATTGCGCATCGCGATATAGCCCTCGACGAAGGCGATCTGGACGCCGCCCACGCCCTGGGGGCTGGACTGCCACTCGGCCTGTGTCAGGTCGAGATCGGGCCTGGGCCCGCCCATGAGCCGCTGCTCCGTGATGCTGTCGGTCACGTGTACCGCACCTCCCGGTTCGTCGTCCGCGGTCAGCCTAACCACTGTGTCCGGGGACGGACAGGGGACGTGGCGAGGCGGTGGAGTGGTGATCCGGGGGCGGGCGCGCCGGCCGGGCGCGTCGGCCCCCGGGGGAGGTCAGCCGCCCGGCGTGTCGGCGCCCACCAGCCACATCGCGAAGAACTGCGAGCCGCCGCCGTAGGCGTGCCCCAACGCCCTTCGCGCACCGTCGACTTGGTGGTCTCCGGCCCGGCCGCGCACCTGGAGGGCGGCCTCCGCGAAGCGGATCATGCCGGAGGCGCCGATCGGGTTGGTGGACAGCACCCCGCCGGAGGAGTTGACGGGGAGCGCGCCGTCGAGTTCGGTGACGCCGGACTCGGTGAGTTTCCAGCCCTCGCCCTCCTCGGCGAAGCCCAGGTTCTCCAGCCACATCGGCTCGTACCAGCTGAAGGGGACGTACATCTCCACCGCGTCGATCTCCCGGCGGGGGTCGGTGATACCGGCCTGGCGGTAGACGTCGGCGGCGCAGTCCTTGCCGGCCTGCGGGGAGACGAAGTCCTTGCCGGCGAAGAGGGTGGGTTCGCTGCGCATCGCGCCGCCGAGCACCCAGGCCGCCGGGTGCGGCGCGCGGGCGGCGCCGGTGCGGTCGGTGAGGATCATGGCGCAGGCGCCGTCGGAGGACGGGCAGGTCTCGGAGTAGCGGATCGGGTCCCAGAGCATCGGCGAGGCCTGGACCTTTTCCAGGGTGAGGTCCTTCTCGTGGAGGTGGGCGTAGGGGTTCTTGAGGGCGTTGCGGCGGTCCTTGTAGGCGACGAGGGAGCCGATGGTGTCCGGGGCGCCGGTGCGCCGCATGTACGCGCGGACGTGCGGGGCGAAGAAGCCGCCGGCGCCGGCGAGCAGCGGCTGCTGGAAGGGGACCGGCAGGGACAGGCCCCACATGGCGTTGGACTCGGACTGCTTCTCGAACGCGAGGGTGAGGACGGTGCGGTGGACCCGGGCGGCGACGAGGTTGGCGGCGACCAGGGCGGTGGAGCCGCCGACCGAACCGGCGGTGTGCACCCGCAGCATCGGTTTGCCGACCGCGCCCAGGGCGTCGGCGAGGTACAGCTCGGGCATCATCACGCCCTCGAAGAAGTCGGGGGCCTTGCCGATCACCACGGCGTCGATGTCCGCCCAGCTCAACTCGGCGTCGTCCAGGGCGCGTCGGGCGGCCTCGCGGACGAGTCCGGCGAGGGAGACGTCCCGGCGGGCGGCGACGTGCTTGGTCTGGCCGATGCCGATGACGGCCACGGGCTCCTTGTTCGTCTCGCTCATCGGTTCTCCCCTTCCAGGACGGCGACCAGGTTCTGCTGGAGGCACGGCCCGGAGGTCGCATGGGCGAGTGCGCGGTCGGACTCTCCCCGGTGGATGCGGGCGGCGGCCTCGCCCAGGCGGATCAGCCCGGCGGCCATGACGGGGTTGGCGGCGAGGGCGCCGCCGGACGGGTTGATCCGGACCGTGCCGTCCGGCGCGTCGAGCTTCAGGGCGCGGCGCAGCACGACTTCCTGGGAGGTGAAGGGGGCGTGCAACTCGACGGTGTCCGGGGTCCGTTCGAAGGCTCCCGCGCGCTCGGCGGCGAGCCGGGTGGACGGTGAGTCGGTGAGGTCGCGGACGCCCAGGCCGTGGGCCTCGATGCGGTGGTCGAGGCCGCGTATCCAGGCGGGGCGGTCGGTCAGCCGGCGGGCGGTGTCGCCGGCGGCGAGGACGACCGCGGCGGCGCCGTCGCCGATGGGCGGGCAGTCGCCGGTGCGCAGCGGGGCGACGACGTGCTCGCCCTGGGGCACCGCGCCGCGCAGCTGGGCGTGCGGGTTGGCCCCGGCGGCCGCGCGGCTGCGGGCGGCGATTCCGGCGAGTTCCCGCTCGTCGGTCAGCTCGGCGTCGATCAGGGCCTGGGCCTGGAGGGCGGCGAGCGCGACCGAGTCGGGCCAGAGCGGGGCCACGTAGTAGGGGTCGAGCTGGCGGGTGAGGACCTCGCGGACGTCGCCCGGCGAGGACTTGCCGTACGCGTAGACCAGCGCGGTGTCCGCCTCGCCGGTGAGGAGTTTCACCCAGGCCTCGTAGAGCGCCCAGGCGCCGTCCATCTCGACGTGGGACTCGGAGATCGGCGGCCAGGCGCCGACACCGTCCAGGGCCATGGTGAAGGAGAAGGCGCGGCCGGCGAGGTAGTCGGAGGAGCCGGAGCAGGTGAAGCCGATGTCCCGGGCCGCCAGGCCGGTCCGGTCGAGCACCTCGTGCAGGACCGGCATCAGCATCTCGGCCTCGGAGGTCTCCGCGCTGTCGCGGAGGTGATCGCTCTGCCCGAAGGCGACGATGGCGACCTCACGCATCAGATCAGCTCCTTGTAGCTGTCGTAGTCGGCATCGGGTTCGCCGGTGGGGCGGTAGTGGTCGGGGAAGCGGCCGTCCTCGCTCCATACGGGTTCCACCCGCAGCCCCATGCGGACCCGGTCGTACGGGATGCCGGCGATCCGGGCGTGCAGGGCCAGGTCGGCGCCGTCCAGGGCGATATGGGCGTAGACGTAGGGGACCTCGATGTCGAGGTTCTTGGCTTTGATGTTGACGATGCAGAAGGTGGTGACGGTGCCGCGGGGGCCGACCTCGACCTGGGTGTCGGTGGCGACGCCGCAGGTGGGGCAGGCGCCGCGGGGCGGGACATAGACCTTGCGGCAGGAGGGGCAGCGTTCGCCGGTGATCCGGTGGTCCGCGAGGGCCTGGAGGTAGCGGGACTGGGCGCGGCCGGGTGAGTAGGTGTAGTCGAGCCGGGTGGGGGTGGTGATGCCGGTGACGGGGTGCGCGAACTCTCCGCTGTGCGGAACCGGTTCGCCGCCGTCGCCGGGGCGGTCGTCGGGCTCGAAGCAGGCAATGTCGGTGATCGCGCCGGTGCGCTCGGCGGCCCAGCGGACCCGGACCCGCATGCCGGTGCGCACCGCGTCGGGACCGGGTGCGTCCAGCGCGTGCAGCAGCGCGGTGTCGGCGCCGTCGAGCCGGACCAGGACCCAGGCGAAGGGGGCGGTGAGCGGCTGGCCGCGGCGGGGGGACGGGTTCCAGGCCCAGGTGGTGACGGTGCCGCGGCTGCCCACCTCGACGAGGTCGCGGACCTCCTCGGCGGTGACCGGGTCGTACTCGGTGGGCGGTACGACCACCCGGCCGTCGCTCGTGGTGACGCCGAGGACGGTGCGCTCGCGCAGCCCGGTGAGGAAGGCGCTCTGGACGGGGCCGAGCGAGCGGGTGAAGGGGAACTCCACCACGAGTGGTGCCGTGAGGACCTCGGACATTCGGGTCTCCTTGCGTCAGGCCCGCCGGTAGACGGGCGGGCGCTTCTCCGCGAAGGCCCGGGAGCCCTCTTTGGCGTCGGCGGTCTCGAAGACCGGCCAGCCGCGGGCGAGTTCGGCCGCCAGCCCGTCGGTCTCGGTCATGTCTGCGGTCTCGTAGACGGAGGCCTTGACGGCTTCGACGGCCAGCGGCCCGCAGCCGTTGATCCGCTCGGCGATCTCCAGGGCCTTGTCCCGCGCGGTACCGTCCGGCACGACATGGCCGATCAGGCCGATGCGTTCGGCCTCCTGCGCGGAGTAGGGCCGGCCGGTGAGCAGCATCTCCAGGGCGTGGGTGCGGGGGATCTGGCGGGCGAGCCGGACGGTGGAGCCGCCGATCGGGAACAGTCCGCGCCGGACCTCGAAGAGCCCGAAGGTGGCGCCCGTTCCGGCGACCCGGATGTCGGTGCCCTGGAGAATCTCCGTCCCGCCCGCGACGCAGTACCCCTCGACGGCGGCGATCACCGGCTTGCGGGGGCGGTGGTGCCGCAGCATCGCCTTCCAGTGCAGGTCCGGGTCGGCGCGCAGCCGGTCGCGGTACTCCTCGCCGGCCATCCCGTCGCCCGCGAGGGCCTTGAGGTCCATACCGGCGCAGAAGGTGCCGCCGGCGCCGGTGAGGACGACGGAACGGATCCCGTCGTCCTCGTCGGCGGCGGTCCAGCCGTCGTACAGGCCCACCAGCATCGGCAGCGAGAGCGCGTTCTTCGCCTCCGGCCGGTTGAGGGTGAGCACCAGTGTCGCGCCGACGCGCTCCACCGAGAGATGTTCCGTACCACCCATGTTCCGTCCTCCCGTCTCGCGACGAGAACAGGTTGCAGTAGCCGCACAGCGACTTCAAGGCTTTTCTGACAGACAGTCAGATTTCTTGGCCGGGCCTCTTCCCTGCTCCTCGCGGCAGCGCTCTAATGACCGCCGAGCCGACGCCACCCGGTCTGGAGGAGACATGGAGTACAACCTTGCCGACCTCTTCGAGTCGATCGTCGACACCGTCCCCGACCGCGAGGCGCTGGTGCACGTCGACCATCCAGGGACCGGCGCCGAGCGGCGGCTGACGTACGCGGAGCTGGACCGCGCCGCCAACCGCCTGGCCCATCACCTCGCCGACCACGGCATCGGCCCCGGCCGGCACGTCGGACTGCACCTCTACAACGGCGTCGAGTACCTCCAGGCGGTCTACGCCTGCCTGAAGATCCGCGCGGTTCCGGTGAACGTCAACTACCGCTACGTGGAAGAGGAATTGGCCTACCTCTACCGGGACGCCGACCTGGCGGCGCTGGTCTTCGACGCGGAGTTCACCGCGCGGGTGGCCGCCGCCCTCCCCCACGCCCCGGGGTTACGCCATCTCGTCCGGGTCGGCACCCCGCCCGCCGACGCCCCCGAACCGCGGATCGCCCCCGTCGCCCTCACGGACGCCGAGACGGCCGGTTCACCCGCCCGCGGCTTCGGGCCGCGCTCCGCCGACGACCGGATCGTCATCTACACCGGCGGCACCACCGGTCTGCCCAAGGGCGTCATATGGCGCCACGAGGACATCTTCTTCTCCGGGATGGGCGGCGGGGCACCGACCGGCGAACCGGTCACCCGCCCGCAGGAGCTGGCCGAGCGGGTCGCGGCCGGGGGCGACGGCCTGGTCTTCTTCCCCACTCCCCCGCTGATGCACGGCACCTCCACCCTCACCGCGTTCATCGCCTTCCACTTCGGCCAGAAGGTGGTCATCCACCGCAAGTACGTGCCCGAGGAGGTGCTGCGGACCATCGAGCGGGAGCGGGTCACCAGCGTTTCGCTGGTCGGCGACGCGATGCTGCGCCCGCTCGTCGATGCGCTCGGCGGGCGGCTCAAGGGCACCGACTGCTCCTCGCTGTTCAGCGTCAGCAGCTCCGGGGCGATCCTCTCGGAGACCGTACGGGCCCAGTTCAGCACGCTGCTCCCGCACGTCATGCTGCTCAACAACTTCGGCTCCTCGGAATCCGGGTTCAACGGCACCGCCACCGCGGACTCGGGCCCCGACAAGGGCTTCCGGCTTCAGGTCAACTCCCGTACGGCGGTGGTTGACCCGGCCACCTACGAGCCGGTCCCGGTCGGCGAGGTGGGCCGGATCGCGCTGCGCGGGCACGTGCCGCTGGGCTACCACAACGACCCCGAGAAGACCGCCGAGACCTTCTTCGAGGCGCACGGCGACCGGTGGGTGCTGCTGGGCGACATGGCCACCGTCGACGAGGGCGGCGTCGTCACCGTCCTCGGCCGGGGCTCGCAGTGCATCAACTCCGGGGGCGAGAAGATCTACCCGGAGGAGGTCGAGCAGGCACTGAAGGCGCATCCGGACGTCTATGACGCGCTGGTGGCCGGTGTGCCGGACGACCGGTGGGGCCAGCGGGTCGCGGCCGTGGTGCAACTCCGCTCCGGTGCGGCCGAGTTGGCCCTGACGGACATCCAGCTGCACTGCCGGACACGGCTGGCGGGCTACAAGATCCCGCGCACCGTGGTCTTCACCGACCACATCCGGCGGTCACCCAGCGGCAAGGCGGACTACCGCTGGGCGAAGGCGGTGGCTTCGGGGGAACGGGCGGGGTGAAGGGGGTTGAGGCGGGCTGACGGTGCGGGGGGCTTGAGCTGGTGGGCAGCCTCGACCGGGTGGGCGGCCCGACGGCGCGAGGGGCCCGACCCGGCCGGCCTCGGGGCGCCCTCGTCCGGCCGCGGCCTCAGCGCCCGTCACAGACCGAGCGCAGCGAGCGGGCCAGGGCACCGGTGTGCAGCCCGTCCAGACGCCGTTCGTGGCGTACCCGCACGGCGGCCGCGGTCAGCAGCGGAGTGCAGTACGGCGCCGAACGGGCGGACGGGGAGGCGGCGAGGGCCCGTACCAGCTCGCCGTTGACGCGGTTGATCTCCCTTCGCACCTCCGCGAGGCCGGGCCGCTCGGTGGGCGCCCGGCCGGGGTCCGCGTCCCACGCACGGTGCAGCGCGCGCTGCACGGTCTTGCCGGCCTCGATCTGGTCCCGGAAGACCCGCACCGTGACCGCCGGGTCGGCGCCCAGCTCCCGGGCCTGCTCGGCCACCGCCCGCAGTACTTCGCGCTCCCGGGCCGGGTCCTCGACCGGGCTCCCGGTGCCCCACTTCGCCGCGGCGACCAGATCGGCGGTGGCCAGCCGCTCCGCGGACAGCGCGGCGAGCGGGCGGAGTTGGCCGTACGGGGAGTGCGCGGTGGGTGCGGCGGGGGTGGCTGACGCGGCCGGGGCCGGGGGCGCGGCAGGTGCCGCGACGGCCCCGGCGGTTCCGGTGAGCAGGACGGTCACGGCGACGCCTGCGGTCAGGGCACTCCGCATCGAGGGGGTCAGCTGCACGGTCGGCCTTTCTCGAACCTCGGGCCCCGGGGGCTGCGGGGGCTGCGGGCCTGCGGGGTTACGGCCGCGAGTCCGAGCGGAACCGGCCGCACGGGCGCCGTGGCCCCCGCGCCAGGCTACGGACTCGGCGCCAGGAACGAGTTGACCGCGGCGAGGAACTCTCCGGGGCGCTCCTCGTGGACGAGGTGGCCGGCCCCCTCGACCGTCACCAGGCGGGCATCGGGAATCCGCTCGGTCAGCTCGTCGAGGTGTCCCCGCGCGGCCTGGCCGGTGTCGCCGCCGCCGATGACCAGGGTCGGTGCGGTGATCTTCGCCAGCGCCTGCCACCAGACGGGGTCGGGGGCGCTGTGCTCCGCCACCACCGCGACCTTGGCCTGCCAGTCGAACGACTGCGGGCCGGCCGGCTGCTCCGGCACCTCCTGCGGCCCGTCGGCGGGCACCGGCGGGGGCACCTCCTCCAGGACCAGCCGGCCCACCAGATCCGGGCGCTCCGCGGCCACCAGCAGGGCGGCCACCGCGCCGAGCGAATGCCCGATGAGGGTCACCCGCTCCAGACCGAGCGCCTGGAGGAAGCCGATCACGTCGTCCCGCCACTGCGTGAAGCCGTAGTCGCCCGGCCAGTCGCTGTGACCGTGGCCGCGCTGGTCGAGGGCGAGGACACGATGGGTGCCGGCGAGCCGGCCGACCACTCCGCGCCAGTCCTCGCCGTCCTCACCGAGACAGTGCAGCAGCAGCGCCGGGGGCGCGTCCTCCTCCCCCCACACCCGGTATGCCAGCTGGACCGCACCTACCTGCACTTTCTGGACGTCACTCATGCGCTGGACGCTACCCGTGGGCCGGCTGCGCCACGCCCCTTGACGTGTTCGCCGCGCGCTGATTACTTGGGACCGGCATGCAGCTACCGAATGATCGGTAGGTGAAATCGAGGCGGTGAACTCCATGCCGGAAGCGACTACGGGCCATGAGACGTTCGACGAGGCGGAACGGCTCTCCGGGGACGCGTTGCGCGCGCTGCAACTGACCCGGCTGCGCGCCTCGTTGCGGCACGCCTATGACCACGTCCCGTTCTACCGGGAGTCCTTCGACCGGGCCGGGGTGCACCCGGACGACTGCCGCTCGCTCGCCGATCTCACGCGTTTCCCGTTCACCGTCAAGGACGATCTGCGCGCCCAGTACCCCTTCGGGATGTTCGCCGTCCCCAAGGAGGAGGTGCGCCGCCTCCATGCCTCCAGCGGCACCACCGGCCGCCCGACGGTCGTGGGCTACACCGAGCGCGATCTGTCGCACTGGGCGGATGTGGTCGCCCGCTCCCTCCACGCGGCCGGTGCCCGGCCCGGTCACACCGTCCACAACGCCTACGGATACGGGCTGTTCACCGGCGGACTGGGCGCCCACTACGGCGCGGAACGGCTGGGCTGCACGGTCGTCCCGGCCTCCGGCGGGATGACCGCCCGCCAGGTGCAGATCATCCAGGACTTCCGCCCCGAGATCATCATGGTCACGCCGTCGTACATGCTCACCCTGCTGGACGAGTTCGAGCGGCAGGGCGTCGATCCCCGGACGACCTCGCTCAGGGTGGGGGTCTTCGGTGCCGAGCCCTGGACCCAGGAGATGCGCCGGGAGATCGAGGAACGCTTCGCCATCGACGCCGTGGACATATACGGCCTGTCGGAGGTCATGGGGCCGGGCGTCGCCCAGGAGTGTGTGGAGACCAAGGACGGACTGCACGTCTGGGAGGACCACTTCTTTCCGGAGGTGGTCGATCCGCTCACCGGTGAGGTGCTGCCGGACGGGGCGCACGGTGAGCTGGTCTTCACCTCGCTCACCAAGGAGGCGATGCCGGTGATCCGCTACCGCACCCGGGATCTGACCCGGCTGCTGCCCGGCACCGCCCGCCCCGCCTTCCGCCGGATGGAGAAGATCACCGGACGCAGCGACGACATGATCATTCTGCGCGGGGTCAATCTCTTCCCCGCGCAGATCGAGGAGATCGTGCTGCGCACCCCCGGCGTCGCCCCGCACTTCCAGCTCCGGCTGACCCGGGAGGGCCGGATGGACCGGCTGACGGTGCGTGCCGAGGCGCGGGCGGATGCGACTTCCGACGCACGTACGGCGGCCGCCGGGCTGATCGCACGCAGCGTCAAGGACGGCATCGGGGTCTCGGTCGCGGTCGAGATCGTCGACCCGGAGACCCTGGAGCGCTCGGTCGGCAAGATCAAGCGCATCGTCGACACCCGGCCGCGGGACACCGCCTGACGGCGGTCGGCAAGCGTCGGCCGGCAGTCAGGGGTCGGCGGCCGGGGGTCGGCAGCCCGGCGTTCGCATCCGCCCTCCGGCGGGGCCCTTCAGGTCATCGTCGGGTCCCCCTTGATCAGGGCGAACGGAGCCCCGGCCGGGTCCTTGACCATGGCCAGCCGGCCGACGCCGGGGGCGTCGGTGGGCGGGATCAGTACCGTGGCGCCCTGGCCGGTGGCGGCGGCGAAGGTGGCGTCACAGTCGGTCACGCCGAAGTACGGATGCCACTCCGGGGTCGAGCCGGCCTTGAGGTTCTCCTCCGGCAGCTGCATGATGCCGCCCTGCCCGGAGTCGTCGCCCCGGCCGCCGCCCGGTGCGGACACCACGGAGTAGATGAGGTCGGCGCCCATCGGCATGTCCTCGTAGTCCCAGCTGAGGACGGAGCGGTAGAAGTCCTTCGCCGCGGCCGCGTCGGTGGTGTACAGCTCCGTCCAGCAGAGGGTGTTGGGCTCCATCACCCGCTCCAGGCCCTGCACGTCGCCCGGCTGCCAGACGGCGAAGTCGGCGCCCGCCGGATCGGTGAAGGCGGCCAGCCGCCCCGCGGTGAAGACGTCCATCGGCGGGACCCGCACCGAGCCGCCGGCCTGCTCCACCGCCTTGCCCGTGGCATCCGCGTCGGGCGTGTGGAAGTACACGGTCCAGGCGGAGCGGGCGCCCTCGTCCGTCAGCGGGCCGATGGCACCGACCGTCTGACCGCCGAGCTGGAAGAAGCCGTACCCGCCGGCGTCCGGGCCGGCTGACTGGAAGCTCCAGCCGAACACGGCGGAGTAGAAGGAGACGGCGGCGTCGATGTCGGGGGCTCCCAGATCGAGCCAGTTGGGGGTTCCCGGGACGTAGTCGGTGGTCAGCATGGCGGGGCCTCCGTTGCACGGATCGTGACGCCCACGGCGGTGTGCGCGCCGTTTCTCAGCATGGCAGGGGGCACTGACAGCCGCCCTTCACGCACGCCGCGCCGGGCCCGGCTCAGGGCGCGCCGAACCGCGCCCGCAGCTCGCGCTTGAGGACCTTGCCGCTGGCGTTGCGCGGCAACGCGTCCACGAACATCACCCGTTTGGGTGCCTTGAACGGCGCCAGGCGGGCGCGGGCCGCCTCGATCAGCTCCTGCTCCCCGACCGCCTCGCCACCGGCGGTGCCGTCCGTGCGCCGTACGACCACCGCGGTCACCGCCTCGATCCAGCGCTCGTCGGGCAGTCCGATGACCGCGACCTCGGCCACCTGGGGATGCTCGTAGAGCACGTCCTCCACCTGGCGCGAGGCGACCAGGACGCCACCGGAGTTGATGACGTCCTTGACCCGGTCGACCACCGTGAAATAGCCCTCCGTGTCACGGACCGCGAGGTCCCCGGAGTGGAACCAGCCGCCGCGGAACGCCTCGGCGGTCTCCTCCGGCTTGTCCCAGTAGCCGGTGCAGAGCTGGGGTGACCGGTAGACGACCTCGCCCCGGGTGCCGTCGGGCACCTCCTGGCCCGCTTCGTCCACCACCCGTGCCTCGACGAACAGCACCGGGCGCCCGCAGGAGTCCATCCGGCCCTCGTGCTCCTCCGGGCCGAGCACGGTGGCCAGCGGCCCGATCTCGCTCTGTCCGAAGCAGTTGTAGAAGGCGAGGCCGGGCAGCCGGGCGCGGAGCCGCTCCAGGACCGGCATCGGCATGATCGAGGCTCCGTAGTAGGCCTTGCGCAGCCCGCTCAGCTCCCGGACGGTGAAGTCGGGGTGCTGCGACAGCGCGATCCACACCGTCGGCGGCGCGAACAGGCTGTCGGCCAGGCCCGCTTCGACCAGGTCGAAGATCCGCCCCGGGTCGGGCCCGTCCAGGATGGTGTTCTCCGCGCCCACCGCCAGATAGGGCAGCAGGAACACATGCAGCTGCGCGGAGTGGTAGAGCGGCAGCGAGTGCACCGGCCGGTCCGTCTCGCGGAGGTCGAGGGCGAGGACGGCGCTGGTGTACTCGTGCACCAGGGCGCGGTGCGTCATCATCGCGCCCTTGGGCAGCGCGGTGGTTCCCGAGGTGTAGAGGAGCTGGACGAGGGCGTCGTCGGCTACCTCGTCCACCGGGTCCGCGGCGCCGGGACCGGCGTCCCCCGGCGCGTCGTCCGCGGCTTCCTGCCGGGCCGCGAGCCGCTCCAGCAGCCCGTCGGGCGCCCCGTGGAAGGGCATGGCGCGTACGGAGTCCGGCAGCCGGTGGGCGAGCGCGGCGTCGGTGAGCGCCAGCGCGCTGCCCGACTGGTCGAGGAGGTAACCCAGATCCTCGCCGGTCAGGCCGTGGTTGACCGGCACGTGCACCAGTCCGGCGCGGGCGCAGGCCAGAAAGCCGATCAGATACGCATCGGAGTTGTGTCCGTAGGCGGCGACCCGGTCGCCGGGCTCCAGGCCGTCCGCCCGCAGCACGCGGGCCGCGGCGGTCACCGCGTCGTCCAGCTCACGGTAGGTCCAGGACCGGTCCGCGTACCGCACCGCGGTCCGTCCGGGCACCCGGCGGGCGCTGCGTCGCAGGACTCCGTCGACCGTATTGCTCCGCGCTTGCGTCATGGCGCGATCCTGGGCCGCACCCCCCGCCGGGTCAAGGCACCGGGCGGAGGGTCCGGAGCGGACGGCCGGTCCCGGAGGAGGGAACGGCCGCGCGGGCCGCTCCGGTTACAGGGCGCGCTCCCTGCCCTCCCAATACGGGTCACGCAGCCGCCGCTTGTAGAGCTTGCCGTTGGGGTCGCGCGGCATGGCGGCGATGAAGTCGAGCGACTTGGGCCGCTTGTAGCCGGCCAGGTGCCGGGCGCAGTGGTCCAGGATCTCCGCGGCCAGTGCGGGTGACGCCGGGTGGCCCTCGGCGGGTTCCACGACGGCCTTGACCTCCTCGCCCCAGTCGTCGTGCGGGATGCCGAAGGCCGCAGCGTCGGCGACCGCGGGGTGGCTGAGCAGCGCGGACTCGATCTCGGCGGGGTAGATGTTCACCCCGCCCGAGATGATCATGTCGATCTTGCGGTCGCGGAGGAAGAGGTAGCCGTCCTCGTCGAGACAGCCGAGGTCGCCGACGGTGAAGAAGTCACCGATCCGGTTCTTGCGGGTCTTGCCCTCGTCCTTGTGGTAGCGGAAGCCGCCGGTGCTCATCTTCAGGTAGACGGTGCCGAGTTCGCCCGGGGGCAGCCGGTTGCCGTCGTCGTCGAAGACGGCCAGTTCGCTGATGGGCCAGGCCTTGCCGACCGTCCCGGGCTTCTTCAGCCAGTCCTCGGCGGTGGCGAAGGCGCCGCCGCCCTCGCTCGCCGCGTAGTACTCCTCGACGCAGGTGCCCCACCAGTCGATCATCGCGCGTTTGACGTGGTCGGGGCAGGGCGCGGCGCCGTGGATGGCATGCCGCATGGCGCTCACGTCGTACGCCTCACGGGTCTTTGCCGGCAGCGCGAGCAGCCGGTGGAACTGGGTCGGCACCATATGGGTGTGGGTGCAGCGGTGCGCGTCCATCAGGGCCAGCATGTCCTGCGGTGTCCACTTGTCCATGAGGACGAGGCGGTGGCCGATGTGCAGTGAGGCACCGGCGAATTGCAGTACGGCCGTGTGGTAGAGCGGCGAGCAGACCAGGTGGACGTTGTCGTCGAACGGCTTGATGCCGAAGATGCCGAGGAAGCCGCCGAGGTGGGAGTCCTCGGGCGGGGTGCCGGGCAGCGGGCGGCGGATGCCGCGCGGGCGTCCGGTGGTGCCCGAGGTGTAGTTCATGACCCAGCCGAGGGTGCGGTCGGCGGGCGCGGACTCCGGCTGCCCTTCGAGGAGTTGGCCGTACGGCCGGAAGCCGTCGACGGCTCCGACGGCGTAGCGCTGCGAGGCGGGCAGCTTCGCCTCGTCCGCGGCGTGCCGGGCCGCCTGCGCGAACCGCTCGTGCGCGATCAGCACCTTCGCCCCGGAGTCGGCGACGATCCAGGCGATCTCCGGGCCGACCAGGTGGTGGTTGACGGGGACCAGGTAGAAGCCGGCCTGGGACGCGGCGAGGTAGGCGGTGAAGAACTCGACGCCGTTGGGCAGGACCACGGCGAAGGCGTCGCCGCGTTCCAGGCCCGCCGCGCGCAGCCCGTGGACCAGCTGGTTGCTCGCGGCGTGCAGCCGGCCCGCGGTCCACTCCGCGCCGTCCGGAGCGATCAGGACCGTACGGTCCGGGTCGGCGGCGGCCTGCGCCCAGAAGCCGTTGGGCGGTGGGGAGTCGGTGCTCATTCCGCTGTCCTCCTCGGGTTCACGCGCGTCCGGCGATGCGGTTGATCCGGTCGATGGCCCGCTCGAAGCCGCGGGTCAGCTCGTCGAAGACGGTCTGTACGCTGCGTTCGCTGTTCATCCGGCCGACGATCTGGCCGACGGGTGTGCCCAGCAGCGGTTCGACCTCGTGCCGCTGGATACGGGAGTTGGCCTCGGCGACCAGCAGGCCCTGCAGTGGCATGGGCAGCGGACCGGGGCCGTTCGGGTCGTCCCAGGCGTCGGTCCATTCGGTGCGCAGCTGGCGGGCGGGTTTACCGGTCAGGGCGCGGGAGCGGACGGTGTCACCGGGGCCCGCGGCGAGCAGCTTGGCGGTCAGCCGCCGGGAGTGCAGTTCGGCCTCCTCGCAGGTCAGCCAGACCGAGCCGAGCCAGACGCCCTGGGCGCCGAGGGCGAGCCCGGCGGCGATCTGCTCCCCGGTGCCGATGCCGCCCGCGGCGAGCACCGGCAGCGGGTCGACGGCGGCCACCACCTCCGGGGTGAGCACCATGGTGGCGATCTCGCCGGTGTGTCCGCCCGCCTCGTACCCCTGGGCGACGACGATGTCGATACCGGCGTCCTTGTGGTGCCGGGCGTGCCGGGGGCTGCCGGCCAGCGCGGCGACGAGGACACCGCGGTCGTGGGCACGCCGGATGACATCGGCCGGCGGGGAACCGAGGGCGTTGGCCAGCAGCTTGACCGGATAGTCGAAGGCCACATCGAGCTGGGTGCGGGCGACCTCCTCCATCCATCCGGTGATCCGCCAGCCGGACTCCTCGCCCTCCGCGAGCCGCGGTACCCGGTGCGTGTCGAGCAGTCCGGCGACGAAGCGGCGGTGCCCCTCCGGGATCATCGCCTCGACCTCGGCCTCGCTGACGCCGGCCACCTTCTTGGCGGGCATCACCACATCGAGCCCGTACGGGAGCCCGTCGGTGTGCTCCTGCATCCAGTCGAGGTCGCGCGCCAGCTCGTCCGGCGCGGTGTAGCGGACCGCCCCGAGCACCCCGAACCCGCCGGCCCGGGTGATCGCCGCGGCGACCGCGGGGAAGGGCGTGAACCCGAAGACGGCGTGCGCGGCTCCCAGCGTGTTGCTCAGCTCCGTCTGCATGGGCGCAGGATGCCGCAGCGGGCCGGACGAGGGAAGAGATTTTCTGATGCTGCGTCAGAAAACTCCCGGGCCGGTCGCGTTACCCCTCCTCCTCCGCCAGCACCGCCATCGCCGCGTTGTGCCCCGGGATGCCGCTCACTCCCCCGCCGCGCACCGCGCCCGCACCGCACAGCAGGACGTTGGGATGGGCCGTCGCCACACCCCAGCGGGCCGCGGCGGTGTCGTCGGAGAGGGCCTCGCCCGGCTCGGCGTACGGGAAGGCCAGGTCGCGGTGGAAGATGTTGCCGCCCGGCAGGCCCAGTTCCCGGTCCAGGTCGAGGGGGGACCTGGCCTCGATGCAGGGGCGGCCGTCGGCGTCCTGGGCCAGACAGTCGGCGAGGGGTTCGGCGAGGTGGCTGTCGAGTGCGGCGAGGGTGGCCGCCAGGAGGCGGTCGCGGGTGGGAGCGTGGTCGGCGGTATCGGCGGTGAACAGCCGCGCCGGGGCGTGCAGACCGAACAGGGTGAGCGTCTGGTAGCCCTGGCGGACCAGGTCGGCGCCGAGGATGGAGGGGTCGGTGAGGGAGTGGCAGTAGATCTCGGAGGGCGGGGCGGTGGGCAGCTCGCCGGACGCGGCCTGCTGGTAGGCGTGCTCCAGCTGGTGGTAGCCCTCGGCGATGTGGAAGGTGCCGGAGAAGGCCTCCCGTGGATCCACGCGGGTGTCCCGGAGCCGCGGCAGCCGGGTGAGCAGCATGTTGACCTTGAGCTGGGCGCCCTCGGCGGGCGGCGGCGGGGCATCGCCCAGGAGGCGGGCCAGCTCCCGCGGGGCGGCGTTGACCAGGACCCGGCGGGCACCGATCGTGCCCTGGTCGCAGGTCACCTCAGCGGTCCGGCCGTCCGTCGCGAGGCCGGTCACCGCGCAGTCGGTGACGATCTCCGCGCCGGCCCGGCGGGCGGCGTCGGCCAGTGCGTCGGTGAGGGCGCCCATCCCGCCGATGGGGACGTCCCAGTCACCGGTGCCGCCGCCGATGACGTGGTAGAGGAAGCAGCGGTTCTGGCGCAGTGACGGGTCGTGCGCGGTGGCGAAGGTGCCGATCAGGGCGTCGGTGAGTACCACCCCGCGGACCAGGTCGTCGGTGAAGGTCTGCTCGACCAGCTCGCCCAGGGGGCGTTCGAAGAGCGCCTGCCAGAGGGCGTCGTCGTCGATCCTGGAGCGCAGCGCCTCACGGGTGGGGAGCGGCTCGGTCAGGGTGGGGAAGACCCGTTCGGCCAGCCGCCGGGTGCTGCCGTAGAAACGCTGCCAGGCGGTGAACTCGCGGTCGGAGCCGGAGAGTTCGGCGAACGCGGCACGGGTCCTGGCCTCCCCGCCGCCGACCAGCAGTCCGGTGGGGCGGCCGTCGCGTACGGCGGGGGTGTACGAGGAGACGGTGCGCTTGCGGATCGCGAACCGCAGGCCGAGGTCCTGCACGATCTTCGGCGGCAGCAGGCTGACGAGGTAGGAGTAACGGGACAGCCGGGCGTCGACCCCGGCGAACGCCCGGGTCGACACGGCCGCACCACCGGTGTGGTCCAGCCGCTCCAGCACCAGCACACTGCGCCCGGCGCGTGCGAGATAGGCGGCGGCCACCAGTCCGTTGTGCCCGCCGCCGACGATGACCGCGTCATACGAAGTCCGTTCCGGCATGCCCCTTGGTAGCACGCGGTGATCCCGGTCGCCAGGTGCAGGCGGCTGAAACCTTCCGCCGGGCCGGTGCGGCTTCTTGACCGGGCAGGGGGCTGCTCCTAGCGTCCGGCCGTGCTCCGCCCCGGCACCGCCCGCCGTCCGCTCCGCGAGCCGTCCCGCCCACCCGTGAGGTGACCCGTGTCCCATCCGTCGGTACCCCGCCTCGGCCGCACCGTCGCCGGACTGACCGCCGTCGCCGCCTGCTCGGCCGGGCTGCTCGCGGCCCCCGCGCCCGCCGCCGCCACCCCCGACCCGGTCCGCGCACCCGGCGCCCCGCGCACCGCCGGCAGCTATCCGAATCTGGCCCCGCGCCCCCCGATGGGCTGGAACAACTGGTCGTACTACATGTGCGACCTCGACGAGAGGGTGGTCCTCGACAACGCGCGGGCGCTGGTCCGTACGGGCCTGGCCCGGAAGGGGTACCGCACCGTCACCGTCGACGACTGCTGGATGGGCAGACAGCGCGGCGCCGAGGGACAGCTGGTGGCGGACCGGACGAAGTTCCCGCACGGTATGGCGTACCTGGGGCGGCAGTTGCACCGGATGGGGCTGAAGTTCGGGATCTACACGGACGTCGGCACGCTCACCTGCGAGAAGTACCCGGGCAGCCGGGGGCACTTCCCGCAGGACGCGGAGCAGTTCGCCCGCTGGAAGGTGGACTACGTCAAGGCGGACGGCTGCAATGTGCCGGTCCCGTCCGGGCACACCAAGGAGGAGACCTACCGGGATCTGTACGGGCAGTTGAGCCGGGCGCTGCGTGCCACCGGCCGCCGGATGACCTTCTCGGTGTCGGCCCCGGCCTATTTCCAGTTCGACGGCGACCGCGTCTGGCACCGGGTGATCGGCTGGTCCGCCGAGGTCGGCAACCTGTGGCGGGGCGGCCGCGATGTGGCCCTCCAGAAGAGCACCCCGGCCGCGAAGTGGTCCTCCATCGTCTACAACTTCCGCTACAACTCCCGCCTGGCAGGCCTCCAGCGGCCCGGACGCTGGAACGACCCGGACTTCCTGCTGGCGGGGGACTCCGGCCTGAACCGGCACGAGATGCAGAGCCAGATGTCGCTGTGGGCGATGATGGCCGCGCCGCTGATCTCCAGTACGGATCTGAGCGCGCTGCCCACGGCAGCCCGCGAGGTGCTCGGGAACCCACGGGTCATCGCCGTCGACCAGGACGCGCTCGGCGTCCAGGGGCGGGTCGTCGCCCAGGACGACGGCTCCGCGGTGCTGTCCAAGCCGCTGAGGAACGGCGACCGGGCGATCGCCCTGTTCAACTCGGGCAGCACCCCGCGCACGCTGTCCGTCGCGGCCGGCGCGGCCGGGCTGCCGGAGGCCGGTTCCTACCGGCTGCGCGATCTGGTCACCGGCCGCCGTACGCGCAGCGAGCGGAACATCGTGGCGCACGAGGTGCCGCCGCACGGCACGGTGCTCTACCGGGTCACGCCGGACTGACGCGAAGGGCGGGCGCCAGGAGCGCTTCACCGCCGCCGTGCGGCGCGCTCCTGGTGCAGCGCCGCGGTCCGGCGGTGGAGCGCGGCCGCCTCGTCGCCGCGGCCGAGTTGCTCCAGGCACTGGGCGAGGTCGCTCTGACTGGCCAGCGCGTCGAGGTGGGCCGCGCCCAGCACCCGTTCGCGGGCGTCGGCGACCTGGCGGTAGAGGTCCAGCGCCTCGCTCCACCGGCCGAGCCAGCCGAGCGCGACGGCGGTCTCACGGCGGCTGACCAGCGTGTCGGGATGGTCGAGGCCGAGCGCCCGGGCGCGCGCCGCGGCCACCTCACGAGCCTCCAGCAGCGCCTCCTGCCAGCGGTTCTGCCGCCCGAGGTTGACGCCCAGGCCGTGCCGGGCGCGCAGGGTCTCCGGGTGGCCGGCGCCCTGGGCGCGGGTGCGGTCCGCGACCAGTCCGCGGTAGAGGGCCAGGGCGTCCGCGCTGCGGCCGAGCCGGCCGAGGCCGATACCGACCTCGTAGCGGGCGGCGAGGGTGTCCTCGTGGTCGGGCCCGAGCGTGGCGGTGCGCGCCGCCACCACCTCCTGGTAGCTGTACAGCGCCTCCGCCCACATCCCCAACTTGCCCATTACATGCGCGAGTTCACAGCAGGTGGCGAGGGTGTCCGGGTGCTGTGCGCCGAGCACCCGGGCGCGGGCCGCGGCCACCTCCTGGGACATGGCGCGGCAGTCCTCCAGCCGTCCCAGCCGGCCGAGGTTGCGTGCCACGTGGTGGCGGCAGGTCAGCGAGTCGGGGTGATCCGGGCCCAGCGCGCGTTCGCGGCCCGCCAGCACCTCGGCGTAGATCTGGTGCGCCTCGAAGTGCCGGCCGAGCCGGCCCAGCGCATGACCGGCCTCCAGTCGGCTGGTGAGGGTGTCGGGGTGGTCGGCGCCGAGCAGCCGCTCACGGGCCGCGGCGAGCGCGCGGTGCGCCGCCCCCGCCTCCTCCCAGCGGCCCAGCCGGCCCAGCTCCAGTGCGGCGGTGTGCCGTCCGGCCAGCTCGGCGAGGGCGGTGCGGCGGTCGTCCGGCGGTGCGGGGCTGGCGATCCCGGCGGCCGGGGACCCGTCGTCGCCCTCCGGGCCGGTGCCGCCGGTCCAGGTACCGGTGAGAACGGTGGCGGGCCCGTCGGCCGGATACCGCTGCGGCCGGCGGCCGGCGCCCGCCCAGGAGCCGAGCGTCATCCCGTCGGTCCAGGCGGGCAGTTGCCAGGCGGGCACCGTCACCTCGTCCGGACCGGCGGCCACGGTGGCCCGGCCGGGGTGCGGCTGACGGGCATCGGCGAGGCGTTTGCCCAGCTCGTCGGCGTCCCTGGGCCGCTCGTCGGGGTCCTTGGCCAGGAGGTCGAGGATGATCCGCTCGTAGGCCTCGGGCAGGTCGGGGCGGAGCGTACGCGGCGGCTTCGGCGCCAGGTCGCGGTGGCCGACGAGCACCGCCCAGGCGTCGCCCAGGTCGAACGGCGGCACGCCGGTGGCGATCTCGTAGAGCACACAGCCCAGGGAGTAGAGGTCGCTGCGGTGGTCGACGCCGTGGGCGCCGATCTGCTCGGGCGACATGTAGTGCGGGCTGCCCATGGCGACGCCGGTGCCGGTGAGGCGGGCGGTGAAGCCGATGTCATGGCCGAGCCGGGCGATACCGAAGTCGCAGATCTTGACCGTGCCGTCGGCGGTCCGGACGACGTTCGCCGGTTTCAGGTCACGGTGCACGATGGCCTGTTCATGGGTGTAGGCGAGCGCGGCGGTGACCTGTTCCGCGATCTCGATGACGTCCGGGACGGGCAGCGGCTGACGGCGGTTGTCGTCCAGCAGCTGGCTGAGGTTCCGGCCGCTGAGCAGCTCCATCACGATGAAGAGGGTGCCGTCGTCCTCGCCGAAGTCATGGACGACGGTGATGCCGCGGTGCTGGAGCGCCGCCGCGACCCGGGCCTCCCGGCGGAATCGTTCGCGCAGGACCTGGAGGAACGAGGGTTCGTGCCGCGGCCCCAGCGGCTTGAGGCATTTGACCGCGACCTGCCGGCCCAGCGACTCGTCGCGGGCCCGCCACACCTCCCCCATACCGCCGCGCCCGATGGTGCCGAGAAGCCGGTACCGCTGTTGAACCAGTCTGTTTTCCGCCACCATGTTTCGCCGCCCCCGTCCCCGTTCCCCGCGGTCAGCCGCGCAGCTCCCCCTGCGTGCCCTCCTGCCCGTCCAGTATGGCGGCGGAGCGGCGGAGCTTGTAGGGCGCTGGGCGGGTGTCGGGGCCGAGTCGTTCGACGGCGCGCAGAAGGTGCTGGGGCGGGAGCCGCCAGCGGACCGCGGGCGGGACGGCGCGCAGCAGGCGCCCGGTGGCGCGCAGCCGGCGGGTGACGGCGGCCGGCGGTGGTGCGGGGCGCCCGTAGAGCGCGTGCGCGTACGCCGGAAGGGCGCCGTAGGCGAGCCGGGCCACCTGCCGCCAGAGCAGGGCGCGGGCCGGGACCAGCACGGCCGGGGTGGGCGGCCGGCGCAGGAACGCGTCCACCTCGCGGGCCTCGGGGGTCAGCGCCAGCTCAGGCCGTACGCGGGTGAAGTAGGCGGCGAACGCGGCGCGGCTGCCGGGCACTCCGGCCGGGTCGAGGCCGACGAGCCGGGCGCTCTCCCGCTGCTCGTCGAGGTAGGCGTCGGCCCGGTCGTCGTCGACGGGGTAGCCGGAGCGGCGCAGGACGTGCAGGTAGGAGTCCACCTCGGCGCAGTGCACCCAGCGCAGCAGGTCCGGTTCGTCGAGGCGGTAGCGCTCGCCGGTCGCCGGGTCGGTGGCGGACAGCCGGCGGTGGATGCCGCGGACCGCGGCGCCGGCGCGTTCGGCGGCCTCGGTGGTGCCGTAGGTGAGCGTGCCGACGAAGTCCGCGGTGCGCATCAGCCGGCCCCAGGCGTCCCGTCTGCCCTGCTCGCTCATCCGGAAGGCCGCGGAGTTCTGGAACACCCCGCGCACCGCGCGCGGATGCAGCGCCTGGAGGTACAGCGCGCGGATTCCCGCGATCCACATCATCGGGTCCGCATGCAGCTGCCAGGTCACCGAACGCGGGCCGAAGAGCCCCGGGTCGTCCGCTCTCACCACACCTCCCGCTGTCGGTTCAGCGCCGCACCCGCGGCATCCCCAGGCCGATCCACGAGATGATCTCGCGCTGGATCTCATTGTTGCCGCCGCCGAAGGTGAAGATGACGGCGGAGCGGTAGCCGCGTTCCAGTTCGCCGTGCAGGACCGCGCCGGCCGAGCCCTCCTTGAGGGGGCCCGCGGCGCCGACGACCTCCATGAGCCAGGCGTAGGCGTCCCGTCGGGCCTCGGAGCCGTAGACCTTGACCGCCGAGGCGTCCTGCGGGGTGAGCGCATCGTGCTGGAGGGCGTCGACCATCTGCCAGTTCAGCAGCTTCATGGCGTCCAGCCTGGCATGGGTACGGGCCAGCCGGGCGCGGACCCAGCCCAGGTCGATGACCCGGCGGCCGTCGGTGAGTTCGGTGTCGGCGGCCCAGCGCTGGACGTTGTGCAGGGCGCGGATGGCCATGGTGCCGTGGGCGGCGAGGGTGACCCGCTCGTGGTTGAGCTGGTTGGTGATGATCCGCCAGCCGTGGTTCTCCCGGCCGACGCGGCGGGTGGCGGGGACGGTGATGTTCTCGTAGTAGCTGGCGGTGGTGTCGTGCGAGGCGAGGGTGTTGATCAGGGTGCAGGAGTAGCCCGGGTCGCTGGTGGGGACGAGGAGCATGGTGATGCCCTTGTGGGGCGGGGCCTCCGGGTCGGTGCGCACCGCGAGCCACACCCAGTCCGCGGTGTCCCCGTTGGTCGTCCAGATCTTCTGTCCGTTGACGACATAACGGCCGGTGTCCTCGTCGCCCTCCCGTACGGCGCGGGTCTTGAGGGCGGCCAGGTCGGTACCGGCGTCGGGTTCGCTGTAGCCGATGGCGAAGTCGATCTCGCCGGAGAGGATGCGGGGCAGGAAGTAGGCCTTCTGCTCGTCGGTGCCGAACTGCATGATCGTCGGGCCGACGGTGTTCAGTGCCATCAGCGGCAGCGGCACACCCGCCTGGGCCGCCTCGTCGAAGAAGATGAACTGTTCCATCGGGGACAGTCCGCGGCCGCCGAACTCCTTGGGCCAGCCGACGCCGAGCCAGCCGTCGGCCCCCAGCCGGCGCACCGTCTCGCGGTAGAAGCGTTTCTGGGCGGCGGGGTCTGCGAGGGGTGCGCCGCGGGTGTTCCCGGGGTCCCGGCCGTAGGTGTTGTCCGGCACCAGCGCGGCGAAGTAGGTGCGCAGCTCGGCGCGCAACTGCTGCTGCTCGGGGGTGTATTCGAGGTGCACGGCCCCTCCAGTTCGTCCGGTCCGGTCGTCCGGTCCGAGGACGGCCCGCGAAACTGACGGTCCGTCGGCTGCCGGAACGAAGGCACAGTAGAACTTGTTTCAGTAATACGGAAGGGGGCGGCGGGGCGGGCGGCAGGGCGCGTGCCACCGACACACACGAAGGCCCGGTCCGGCACCGTTGCGGTACCGGACCGGGCCTCCCCGGGGCTCCATCAGCCCACGGCATGCTTCGTCGGGTGCTTCGGCTGCACCCGGGTGCGATGGACGTCCTTGCAGAACTTGACGCGGCCGCTGTTGGTCACGTACTTCGCGGAGACCCAGGCGCCCCGCTCCTCGCGGGTCAGGTACCAGAAGGAGTTGCCGCCCACGTTCTGGGTGCGCACCTTGCACACCAGGCCGACCTGCGCACGGTGCCGGAGGTAGCCCCGCACGGAGGAGTCCGTGCTGGGGTACTGACGCACACTCAGGCCCTTCTTGGCGATGATCACGCCGTAGGGCTTGTCGGGGCCTTGCGTCGCCCGGGCCGGGGCCGCGGCGAACAGCGTCGCACCGAGGGCGACGGCCGTGGCCAGCGCGCCGGCGCCGGCTGCCAGCCGCTTGCCTCGGGCCGCGAGGATGTCGGTCGTGGACATAGGGGTCTCCTGTTCTTGACGCGCAGTGCCACCCACTGGTGGGAAGTGGACATTACGCGCAAACCACCAAGGGGATGTGGTGAAACGACGAACAGGCCGCCGATCGTGTGACGGGGCGGGCGCACCCGGGCCAGGGACCTCCGCAACCGCCCTGCACACCGGGACGGCCGGGGCGTCAGCCCTCGGTGCCGACGCGGTGAATCCCGAACGAGCCGCCTTGCGGGTCCCGGATCACCGCGACCTTCGGCCCGTGCGGGACCTCCGTCGGGGGCACCAGCAGCATTCCGCCGGACTCGGCGGCGCGGGCGGCCGTGTCGTCGACGTCGGCGACCGCGAAGTACGGCAGCCAGTGCGCCCGGACGTCCTCCGGATAGAACTCGTCCAGGGCGCTCAGGCCGCCGAAGTCGGCGCCGTCGAGGCCCCACTGCGGATAGTCCGCGTGGGTGCCCACGGTCCAGCCGAAGACCGTGGTGTAGAAGGCCTTGGCGGCCTCGGCGTCCCGGGTGGCGAGCTCGACCCAGCCGAGCGAGCCGGGTGCGTTGAACACCGCGGCGCCGGCGAACGAACGGGCCTGCCACACCGAAAAGACGGCGCCCTCCGGGTCGGCCAGTACGGCGAAGCGGCCCACGTCGAACACGTCCCTCGGCCCCATCAGCTGCCGCCCGCCCGACGCGGTGACCGCCGCGGCCGTCGCGTCGGCGTCCCGGGTCGCGAACGAAACGGTCCAGGCGGTCGGCTGCCCGGGGGCGTAGAGCGGGGTCAGCGCGGCGACCGGGTCGTCGCCCAGGTACAGCGTGGTGTAGCCGCCCGCTTCCTTCCGCGGGTCGGTCTCGGCGCGCCAGCCGAAGACATGGCGGTAGTACACCGTGGCGGCATCCACATCGGAGGTGCCCAGCTCCACCCAGCAGGGGCCACCGGGCGTGGGCTCAGTGATCTTCACGGTGTATTCCGTCCCTCCGCGCCGGGCGAGGGCCGGGCGGTGCCGCGCTCGCCTCCGTGCGCCGCCGATTCCGGCCTCCGCACGCTCGTACGCTCGTACGCTGCCGATCGTCCGACGGGCGGGGCGGGGGCGCAACCGGAGGGCGGGGCGGCCGGGCGACCGCGGCGGCCCGCGCGGGAGACCCTCGCGCCGGACGGTTCACTGCCGGGTGGCGCGCAGAAAGCGCAGCGCGCCGTCCGGGGCGTCGGGGGCGAAGGCCCGGACCAGGGCGTGGGCCGCGTACTCGGCGGCCCGCGCGGCGCGGGGCAGCATGGCCGCTTCGTAGGCGCGCACCGCCGCGTCCGGATCGCCGCCCCCTGCGAGGACCCGGGCGAGTTCGCCGCCGTCGAGCATGGCCAGGCCCGCGCCCCCGCCGAACAACGGCGGCATCAGATGCGCGGCGTCACCGAGCAGGGTCAGACCCGGGGTGTGCGCCCAGGTGTGCGGCACCGGCAGTGCGAACAGCGGACGGCTGGCGAACCCGCCGTCGTTCTCCCGCAGCAGCGCCCGCAGCCGCTCGTCCCACCCCGCGAACGCGTCGAGCAGCAGGGCGCGGACGGCCCCGGCGTCCGCCACCGTCACCCCGGCCTCCAGCGCCCAGTCCTGGGAGCCGCGGAAACCGGCGTACACCTGGAGCCGGTCCCGGCCGTACCGGCGGGCGAGCAGCCCCTTGCCTGCGGACAGCGCCAGCACACCGCCGTCGCCGACCAGATCCGCGAGGTGCGGAAGGCGGCGGTCGGCGTCCTCGATGGCGGTCTCGACGAAGGTGACACCGGAGTAGTGGGGCGTGTCGTCGGAGAGCATCGGCCGCACCCGGGACCAGGCGCCGTCCGCGCCGATGACCAGGTCGAAGGTCTCACTGTGGCCGTCGTCGAACTCGGCCCGGTGGCGGCCGTCGCCGAGCGGGTGCAGGGTGCGCAGATAGCTGCCCCAGTGCACGGTGCCGGGGGTGAGGGAGTCGAGCAGCAGCCGGCGCAGCGCGGGCCGGTCGATCGCGGTGCGGTCGGGCGTCGCGGCGGAGGCGTCGGGGACGGTCCCTTCGGGCGCGGGCGCGTCGGGGGTGTCCTGGAGGAGGACGGTCCCGGTGTGGTCGAGCAGCCGCAGCTTCCGGCCCGCGGGGCGGGCGACGGCGGTGAACTCCTCGTACAGACCCGCCGCCGTCAGCGCGGTCCGAGCGGTCGTCAACCGCAGTTCCAGGGTCCCGCCTTGGGGATCGGTGGCGGTCGGCTCCTCATGGGCGAAGACGGTGACCGGGACGCCGTTCCGCTGGAGCACTCGGGCGCAGGTCAGCCCGCCGGGGCCGGCACCGATGACCGCGATGCGCAAAGAGGTGGGGTGCATGGCGCTCCTCGGCCGGGCGGGGTCACGGGCCCCCTTCACAGGCCCCTTCCTCAGCACAACACAGCCACCCATCCCGTGCAATCGAGGCGTTTTTCGGACGACTCAACCCAGAGACGGTGAAAGCTCTTGACGAGTCGCCATCGAGGGGTCCGGCGAGCGTGGGCGGGTAGCGGAATGGGTAGGTCCTCCCAGGTCGGGGGCCTCGGTTCGTGACTCGGTCGCACCCCCTCGGGGCGCAGCGAGGTGACGACCACCCGACAAAAGGGACAGTTGATCGTTTATCGAACGCGCGGTTGCAGAATTAGGTATGCCTAACCTAATGTAACGACGCGTGTCGACGACCAAACCACCCGCCACCGCACCCCCTGTGCCCGATGCGCGACCCGCCGCGAACGCCCTGCGGCGCGTCCCGCTGTTCGTGGCCGGGCTCTGCGCACTGGCGGTCTGTGCCGCCCTGAGCCTCGCCCTCGGTGCCCGCTCCGTACCGCTCTCCACCGTCTGGGACGCGCTGACCGGTGCCGTACACGGCCCGGATGCCCTGGTCGTGACGGGGCTTCGGGTACCGCGGACGGTGGTGGCGCTCGCGGTGGGCGCCGCGCTCGGGGTCGCCGGAGCGGTCGTCCAGGGCATCACCCGCAATCCGCTCGCCTCCCCCACGACGCTCGGCATCAACGCGGGCGCGGGCTTCGCGGTGGTCACCGCGATCTATACGCTGCATCTGACCCGGCCCGTCCAGTACCTCTGGTTCGCGTTCGCGGGCGCCGCGGCGGCCGCGCTGTTCGCCCAGGCGCTGGCCCGGCGCGCCGGTGACCTGGACCCGGTGCGCCTCGCGCTGGGCGGCACCGTGCTCCAGCTCGTCCTGCTGTCCTGGACGTCGACGGTCATGCTGGCCAGCAAGCGGTCGCTGGACGAGGCGCGGTTCTGGCTGGCCGGTTCGCTGGCCGAGCGCCCGCTGGAGGTGCTCTACCCGGTGCTGCCGGCCCTGGTGATCGGCCTGGTCCTCGCGCTCGCCCTGGCCCCCTCCCTCAACGCCCTGGCGCTGGGCGACGATTCGGCGCAGGCGCTGGGTGTGCCGGTGTCCCGGATCCGCACCCTCGGCGGGCTGGCCGTCGTGCTGCTCGCCGCGTCCGCGGTGGCCGTGGCCGGTCCGCTGGCCTTCATCGGGCTGGCCGCGCCGCACCTGGTCCGGCAGCTGCTGCGCACCTCCGACCACCGGGTGCTGGTGCCCGGCTGTCTGATCGCCGGCCCGCTGCTGCTGCTCGCCGCCGACATTCTCGGACGGCTCGTCATCCGGCCGTCCGAGCTCCAGGTCGGCATCATCAGCGCGTTCCTCGGCGCGCCGCTGCTGGCGCTGCTGGCCCGGAAGGTGGCCCGATGAACGACGTCGTACAGAGCGCGAAGGCGCTCGGCTCGCCGGCCCCGGCCACCGGGCGCCGGCCGGGACGCGGCCGGACCCCGCTGCTCGCGCTCGCCGGTCTGGTGGTGCTCGGCGCGCTGGTGACGGTCTCGGTCGCCAAGGGCGAGATGGCGCTGCCGCCCGTCGAGGCGCTCCAGGGGCTGTTCGGTGTCGGTGACCCCGGCACGGTGCTGGTGGTCCAGGAGTTCCGGGCACCACGGATGGCCGCGGCGATCGTCGCGGGGGCGGGCCTGGCCGTGGGCGGTGCGCTGCTGCAGCGGCTGTTCCGCAATCCGCTCGCCTCCCCCGATGTGATGGGGGTGACCGGCGGGGCCTCGTTCGGCGCGGTGGCGATGCTGGCCGCCGGGGCCTCGCAGGCGCTGATGCCGCTGGCCGCGCTCGGCGGCGGGCTGCTCGCGGCGGTGCTGCTGGGGGTGTTCGGCGGGCGCTCCGGCACCGGCGTGACCCGGCTGGTGCTGGTCGGTCTCGCCGTACAGGCCGGGCTGAGCGCGGCGGTGACCTTCATGGTCGTCAGCTTCCCCACCCAGCTGGCCGGTTCGGCCCTGCAGTGGACCACGGGCTCGGTGTACGGGCGGACCTGGACCGAGGTGTGGTCCGCGGGCGGTGCGGTGGCCGTGGGGCTCGCCCTCGCCTTCGTCCTGCACCGCCGGCTCGCCGTCCTCGACCTGGGCGACGACTCGGCCGGCACGCTCGGCCTCAACACCCACACCGCCCGGCTCCAGATCCTGGTCATCGCCATCGTGCTGGCCTCGCTGGCCGCCGCGCTGACCGGCCCGGTCGCCTTCGTGGCGCTGGCCGTCCCGCACATGGTGCGGTTCCTCGCCGGGCCGCCGACCGCCGGGACGCTGGCGCTGTCCGCCCTCGCCGGTGCCGTACTGCTGCTCGCCTCCGATCTGGTGGCGCAGTATCTGCTGCCGGTCAGCGGCCTGCCGGTCGGAGTGGTCACCGCCACTCTGGGCGCGCCCTGGCTGCTGGCGCTGATGATCCGTCAGAGCAGTTCCGTGAACAGGAGTGTCCGATGACCGCCAACCAGCTCTCCACCCACGGACTCGACCTGCGCTACGGCGACCGGCTGATCGTCGGCGGCCTCGACCTGGTGCTGCCCGGCGGCGCCGTCACCGCCGTCGTCGGCCCCAACGCCTGTGGAAAGTCCACCCTGTTGCGCGGGCTGACCCGGCTGCTGGCGCCGGCCGCCGGCACCGTCACACTGGACGGCGCCGACATCCACCGGATGCCGGCCCGTGCGCTGGCCCTGCGGATGGGGCTGCTGCCGCAGCAGCCGGTCACCCCCGACGCGATCACCGTCGAGGCGCTGGTACGGCTCGGCCGCTACCCGCACCAGCGGCTGCTGAGCCCCTGGTCGGCGGCGGACCAGGAGGCGGTGGAGGAGGCGCTGCGGCGCACCGGCACCGAGGAGTTGCGCCACCAGTCCGTCGACCAGCTCTCCGGCGGCCAGCGGCAGCGCGCCTGGATCGCGCTCGCGCTGGCCCAGGACACCGATCTGCTGCTGCTCGACGAGCCCACCACCTTCCTCGATCTGCGGCACCAGCTCGATGTCCTCGACCTGGTCGCCGCGCTGCACTCCGAGGCGGGCCGCACCGTGGTGATGGTGCTGCACGACCTCGGGCAGGCCGCCCGTTACGCGGACCATCTCGTGGTCCTCAAGGACGGGCAGCTGGCCGCGGCGGGCGCCCCGGCGGAGGTCCTCGACGCGGAGCTGGTCAAGTCCGTGTTCGACGTGGACTGCCGGGTGATCCCCGACCCCGAGACCGGCACCCCGCTGGTCGTCCCCAAGGGCAGCGCCGCACGGCACACCGCCGTCTCCGTCTGACCCGAACCCGCTCTCCCCCACGAGCACTTCCCTTTCCGCTCCCCCCGAAGGAAGTCCCTCATGTTCAGAACTGCTCTCTCCGGCCGCCGGGTGCCGGCCGCCCTGCTCGCCGCGACCGTCGGGGCCGCGACCCTGACCGCCTGCGGCGGCGACACGTCCTCGGGCGGCGACGACGCGGCGAAGGGCGGCGCCGGCTTCCCGCGCACCGTCAAGAGCGTCCAGGGCGGCGACGTGAAGATCCCGGCCAAGCCCAAGCGCGTCGTCGTCCTGGACACCGGTGAGCTGGACGACGTCACCACGCTCGGCGTCAAGCCCGTCGGCGCGGTCTCCCCGCACATGAAGACCGAGGGCGGCTTCCCCGCGTACCTCAAGGACGAGATCGGCGGCGTCAAGGACGTCGGCCCGCTGCTGGAGCCGAACCTTGAGAAGATCGCGATGCTGAAGCCCGATCTGATCCTGTCCTCCAAGGTCCGGCACGAGAAGATCTACGACAAGCTCAAGGCCATCGCGCCGACCGTCTTCACCGAGACCACCGGCGGCCCCTGGAAGGCCAATCTGAAGGTCCACGCCAAGGCCCTGGGCCTGGAGAAGGAGGCCGACCGGAAGCTCAAGGAGTACGAGAGCCGGGCCAAGGCGCTGGGCGAGGCCATCAAGAAGAAGAACCACGGCAAGATGCCGTCGGCCTCCGTGGTCCGCTTCGTGGCCGGCCCGACCCGCCTCTACCAGAAGTCCTCCTACAGCGGCGTGGTCCTGAACGACATCGGCCTGGCCCGGCCGAAGTCCCAGAGCTCCACCGACCCGGTCAAGACGATGCTCGACGTCAGCCCGGAGCAGATCGACAAGGCCGACGCCGACCTGGTGTTCGTGACCGTCGCGGACGACCCGGACAAGACCCAGCAGAAGGACGTCACGTCCAACCCCGTCTGGAAGGACCTGAAGGCCGTCAAGGACCACAAGGTCTTCACCGTGCCGGACGAGACCTGGATGTCCGGCATCGGCATCCAGGCCGCCGAGCACATGCTCGCCGACGTGGCGAAGGCCGCCGGCGTGCAGCTCCCGAAGAGCTGACCCCACCGGGGGTGGGCCGCCGTCCCCCGGCCCGCCCCCGCCCCGATGTCCCGCACCACCTCGACCCCGAAGGGGCCCCGCTCATGCGGATGTATCTGCTCGCCCTCAACCCCACCGACTCGGTCACCGATGGGTTCCTGCCCGCCGCCGCCCGCCTCGGCCTCGATCTCACGGTCCTGACGGACCAGCCCGAAGCGCACCGGCGTGTGGTCTCCCCGCAGACCGAGGTCCTGGAGTGCGACGTCCATGACTTCCGCGCCGTCATCACCCGCATAGCGAACCACCACCCCGCTGCGGCGGTCTTCACCAACAGCGACCATCTGCAGACCCAGGCGGCCCTGGCCGCCGACTACTTCGGGCTGCCGGGCAAGGACTGGCGGGCCGCGCTGCGCGCCAAGAACAAGGCCGAGATGCGCCGGCGCCTCGCCGCGGCCGGCGTCGACACCGTACGGTCCGCGGAGCTCGCGCCCGGCGAGGACCCTTCCGCGCTCACCGCCGCCGGCCTGCCCTACCCCTGCGTCGTCAAGCCCCGCGAGGGCGTGGCGAGCGAGGACGTGGTGCTCGCCGGGGGACCGGAAGAGCTGGTGTCGCTCGCCAAGGAGATCCAGGCGCGGCGCCCGCAGGCGGCGCTGGTCGCCGAGGAGTTCCTGGAGGGTGAGCTCTACACCCTGGAGACCCTGGGCGACGGCCGGGTACGGCATGTCCTGGGCGGTTTTCACACCACGGTCTCCGCCCCGCCGGCCTTCATCGAGGAGCGGCTCGACTTCGTCGCCGCCCACCCCGAGCCCGTGGTGGCACAGGTGCTGGCCCAACTGGACGCGCTGGGCGTCGGGTTCGGCGCCGCCCACACGGAATTCATGGTCCACGAGGGCCGCGCCCGGCTCATCGAGGTGAACTACCGCGTCATCGGGGACCAGTGCGACCTGATGCTCGCGCAGGTCCTGGACATCCCCCTGTTCGAGCACATCTTGCGGACCCACCTGGGCGAGCCGCTGCCCGCCGGCCTCGGCGCCCGGCGCGACGGGGCGGGCCGGGTGGAGTACGCCTGCGCCGACCGGGCCGGGACGCTCACCGCGGCGCCCGCCGCCGCGGACCGGACGGTGGACGGCGTGCGGCTCAGCTACCGGCCGCTGCGCGAGGTCGGCACCGAGCACCCGCACTACCGCACCAACCGCGACTACCTCGGCGTACTGCGGGCCACCGGCACCGACCGGAGCACCGTGGACCGGGTGTCGGACGCCTTCTTCGCGGCCGAGCGCTGGGAGATATCGTCGTGACCGCCGCGCTCGACACCGCCACCGGCCGGGCCGCGGCCGCGCAGGACGCGGACGAATCCGCGCTGCTGCTGCGTGTCCTGGGCGCGCTGCTGCGCGAGGACGTGGTCGGCCTGCGCACCCGTGGCACGCTGCTGGAGCGGCCGGACGGCCCCTGGCTGCGGCTGCCCGCCGACGAGACCGCCGGGGCGCTGCTGCTGCCCCTCGGCGAGGACGGCTACCAGAGCACGCACACGGCGCGGCTGCCGCTCCTGGTGCGGGAGTCCGACGGCGCCCGGCTGACCACCGTCGACGAGGTCCTCACGGCGCTCCACGCGCTGGCCGATCCGGCCGACCACGAGGGCTTCGAGGCCTTCACCGAGGAGTGCCGCCAGACCCTGGACACGATGCGGCTGCACACCCGGACCCGCGACGAGACCGAGAACGCGCTGATGGACCGCCATGGCGCGGACCCCGCCGACTGGCCGGGACTGAAGGGCGGTCTGGCGTACGACACGCTCGCCGCCCGGCTCGACCACCCCGTCTACCCGACCTCCCGCGGCCGGTCCGGCCTGACCGAGGACCGGCTGCGCGCCTACGCACCCGAGTTCCGCCCCGATTTCGCGCTGCGCTGGCTCGCCGTGCCGCGTACCGCGGTCACCGTTCCGGGGGGCGAGGCGGCGCTGCCCGCCTGTTGGCCGACGCCTGCTGAGCTGGGCCTCGCCCACCTCGATGACAGCCATCTCGCCCTGCCCGTCCACCCGTTGACGCTCGGCGACCCGCTGGACGGTGCGCTGCGTGAATCGGGCCTGGCCGACGACGCGGTGCTGTCCGAGCGCGCCCTGGTCGACGTCGTCCCCACCCTGTCGATGCGCACCGTGGCGCTGGACGCCGGTCCCCGGCTCCATCTGAAGCTGCCGCTGGCCACCGCCACGCTGGGCCTGCGGAACCGGCGCACCATCAAGCCCCGTACGCTCATCGACGGCGCGGCGGGGCAGCGGCTGCTGGAGACCGTGCTCGCCCGCGAGCCGCGCTTCCGGGAATCGGTCCTCCAGGCCGACGAGACCGTTTACGCGCACGCCGACCACGAGCTGCTGACCGTGCTGTGCCGCCGCTACCCCGCAGGACTGGACGACAGTGCCGTGGTGCCGATGGCCGCACTGCTGAGCCGGGCCCCCGGCGGGCGGCTGGTGATCGACCACCTCGCGGACCGCTTTTACGGCGGCGATCCGCTCGCCCTGCTGGACGCCTGCCTCACCCTGCTCTTCGACTGGCAGACCACGCTCTTCGGCTACGGCATCGCGCTGGAGTCCCACCAGCAGAACATCTCGCTGGTGTGGGACCGCACGGCGGACGGCACGCGGCTGCGGCTGCTGTTCAAGGACAACGACGGGCCGCGGATCAACGCCGCCCGGCTGCGGGACACGCTGGGAGCCGACGCCCCGGGCCCCGCGGATTTCGCCGATCCGCGGATCTTCGCCGAGAGCGACCGGCCGGTGCTGGACCTGTTCGCCACCATCACCGTCCATCTGTGCGCCGGTTCGTACGCCTTCGGACTCGCCCGGCACGGACGGGCGCCGCTCGCGCGGCTGCTGGATCTGGTCCGCGACCGGCTCACCGAGGCCGTCGAGCGGCTGGGCAGCGCCCCGGGCGAGCCGGGCGCCGCGCTGCGCGCCTACGTCCTGGAGGCCCCGCACCTCCCCATCAAGGCGATGGTGAGCGCCGGGACGCTGCTCTCCAAGGAGCGTTCGGGCGCGGCCGACATCAACAAGCACTACACCACCGGCCCCAACTACTTGCTCCCGACGGGGACTTCGCGATGAGGACCACCACTGCACGCCGGGTCGAACCGGCCGTCGTCGAAACCAAGGACCGCCCCGGCCTCGCCCGCCGCCAGGTACACGCGGTGGCCGGCTGCTACTTCGTGGCGTCGTTCGCCGCCCTCGGCCTGCCGCCGTACCTCACCGAGATCCTGCCCGAGTTCGGCGACGACGCCGCCCGCTGGGCCGGAATGCTCTACATCGTCCCCACCATCTTCGGCGCCATCGGCGCACCGCTGTGGGGGCGGCTCGCGGACCGCTTCGGACGCAAACGGCTCCTGCTGCGGGCGCAGCTGGGGCTGGCGGCGGCATTCCTGCTGGCCGGCTGGGCCGACTCGATGGGCACGTTCACCGCGGCGCTGGTCCTGCAGGGCATCCTCGGCGGCACCTTCGCCGCGTCGAACGGCTATCTGGGAGCGGCGCTCGAAGGCAATGCGCTGTCCCGGGCGCTCACCCTGATGCAGGGCAGCGCCCGTGCGGCACTGGTCTTCGCCCCGATCGTGGTCGGCTCGCTGACGCCGTGGCTGTCGCCGCACCGCCAGTACGCCCTGCTGGCCGTGCTGCCGCTGACCGCGGCCGTGATGCTGGCGGCGCTCCCGGAGCCGCCGCGGGTCCGGACCGGCGCACCGCAGGCCGCCACGGCGGAGGTCGACGCGGACGGCGCGTCGGCGGTGGAGACAGCCGCGGCCGAGGCCGCTGCGGCAGAGGCCTCCGGGCGCGACCCGCGGTCCTCGCTGCGCGCCCTCTACGCCCTGGAGTTCGCCTTCGTCTTCTCCACCGTCATCTCCTTCCCCTACCTGATCTCGCTCATCAAGGAACGGATTCCCGGCACCGACCCCATGGTGTCCGGTGTGCTGTTCGCCCTTCCCCACATGTGCTACCTGGTCGCGGCGATGGCGGTGCACGCCGCCTTCCGCTCCCGCCCCCGGCTCGGGATCGGTATCGGCTTCGGCTGTATCGCGCTCGGTCTGGCCGGGCACGGCCTGGTGGACTCGCTCACCGGCTTCGTCGCGGTCCGCCTGGTCCTCGGTGCCGGGCTCACCCTCGGTCTGGTCTGTCTGTCCGTACTGGCCGCGGAGTGTGCCAAGGGCCGCGCGCCGGGCGGGCTGTTCGGCTCGATCGAATTCTTCTCCAAGGCCGGCGCGGTCGCCGCCGGTATGGCCGCCGCGGTCGGCAACGACTGGTTCGGCCCGGTCGCGCCCGTCCTGACCGGCACCGCGATCGCCGTGGTCACCGTCCTCGCGACCGCCGCCCCCGTTCTGCTCTCCCGCCTCCCCCGCACCCGCAGGAGCCCGCGATGCCTCCGCTGACCAATTCCCCCGGCCCCGCCGTGGCGCACGCCGCCCCCGCCGGGCTGCCCACCGCCGACCAGGCCGTGGCGCACACCCTCCTCAACTGCCTGCTGCGCGAGGTGTCCGGACCCGAGCACCAGACCGCCGTCGACGACGGGCAGCTGCTGATCCGGCTGCCCCGCCGCGGGGTCCTGCTGCGGGTCGCGCTGCGCCGTACCTCGCTGCTCGGCGCGCACCGCTTCACCGGCCCGGTGTCCGAACAGACCGACGGTGGCTGGGCCGAGGTCGGCTGGCGCCGGCTGGCCGAGTACGTGCACGCCGAGCTGTCGTTGCGGACCGGCGTGGACAACGACGAGTTCCTGGCCCAGATCGCCTCCAGCCATCAGGCCGTCTCCGCGGCGCTGGCGGCGCGTACGGAGCGGTGCCCAGTCGCCGGGGAGCCGGACGCGGAGGACTGGCAGACCGCCTATGTCACCTCCGAGCAGTCGCTGATCCTCGGCCACCGCTTCCACCCGACCCCCAAGGCGCGCACCGGTGATCCCGCCGCCTGGCAGTCGTACGCGCCCGAGACCGGGGCCGCCTTCCCGCTGCTGCTGCTCGCCGTGCGCGAGGAGCTGATCGCCGAGGAAGCGGCCGACGAGGGTGCCACCGCCCCGCTGGACGCGCTGCACACCGAGGTCCCGGACGGCTACCGGCTGCTGCCCGTCCACCCCTGGCAGTACGAGCTGCTGCGTGACCACGCCGGGCTGCGGGCGGCGCTGGACCGCGACGACATCCGTGTCCTGGGCACCGGAAAGGCGCCGTTCGCTGCCACCGCGTCCGTGCGCACGCTCTACGACGGCGAGGCGTTCCTCAAGTTCAGCCTGAACGTCCGGATCACCAACTGCCTCCGGAAGAACGCCAGTTACGAGCTCTCCGGGGCGGTGGCCCTCACTCGGCTGCTGGCGCCGGCGCTCGCGGATCTCGCCACCCGGTTCCCGGGCAGCGCGGTGCTGCGCGAGCCCGCCTACCGCAGCCTGGCGCTGCCCGGCGCCGACGGCCGGCCGGACACCGAACTGCTCGAAGGGTTCGGCGTCATCGTCCGCGAGGGTCTCTCCCAGCGGCTGCTGCCCGGCACCACCCCGCTGCTGGCGGCCGCCGTCGCCGACGAGTACCCCACCAGCGAGGCCCATGTCTCCCGGCTCCTGGACGGCGCCGGACCGCAGGCCGCACTGGACTGGTGGGCGGCCTACCTCAATCTGCTGCTCCCGCCGGTGCTCGCCGCCTACTTCGACCACGGCCTGGTGCTGGAACCGCACCTCCAGAACGTGCTGGTCTGTGTCGACGGCGACGGGATGCCCGCCCAGGTCCTCTTCCGTGACCTGGAGGGCACCAAGCTGGTCCCCGAGCACCACGCCGAGCTGCTGGCGTCGCTGCCCGAGCGGGTCGCGGCCCCGATGACCTACGACGCCCAGCGCGGCTGGGACCGGGTCGTGTACTGCCTGCTGGTCAACCATGTCGCCGAGATGCTCGCCGCGCTCGCCGATCTGCACCCGGGCACCGAGGCGGAGCTGTGGGCGCAGGTGCGCCGCACCCTTCAGACCCACGCGGACCGGTACGGCTGCCCACCGCGGCTGGCCGCCCTGCTGGCCGGTGTCCCGCTGCCCGCCAAGGCCAATCTGCTCACCCGCTGGGAGCGCAAGGCCGACCGTGAGGCCGGCTATGTCCTGCTGCCCTCGCCGCTGGCCGAGGCCGTTCTGTCCGGTGCCGTGCGCGCCGACGACACCACCCCCTGGAGCACCCGATGACCACCCCCGGCCTCGCCCCCACCGACGCGGTCCGCGACCGCGTCCAGGGCCTCGCGCCCGAGGAACTGCCCGCCTACGTCTACGACCTGACGGCGCTGCGCGCGCATCTGGCCGAGGTCCGGGCCGCGCTGCCCGAGCGCGTGGAGCTGTACTACGCGGCCAAGGCCAACCCGGAGCCGGAGATCCTGGGCGCGCTGCGCCCGTACGTCGACGGCTACGAGGTCTCCTCGGGCGGCGAACTCGCGCACACCGGCAAGGCCGTGCCCGGCGCCCCGCTCGCCTTCGGCGGGCCGGGCAAGACCCCGGCGGAGGTCGCCCAGGCGCTGGAGTGCGGGGTGCAGCGCTTCCATGTGGAGAGCGTGTACGAGATCCATATGCTCGCGGACCTGGCCGCCCGGCTCGCCCCGGAGCGCCGGATCGCGGTGCTGGCACGCTTCAATCTGCCGGTCGACGACGGTTCGCTGGACGGCAGTTCGCTCGCCATGGGCGGCCGCCCGACCCCCTTCGGGCTGGACCCCGTCCAGGCCGGTGAGGTCGTCGCACTGCTCACCGACGGCACCTACCCGCACCTCGAACTCCGCGGTGTGCACGCCCACTTGGCCAGCGGCCTGGAGGCGCCGGAGCAGCTGGGCGTGGCGGAGACGGTGGTGACCTGGGCCGCCGCGCTGGCCGCGGAGCACCGGATCCCGCTCTCCGAAGTGGTCGTCGGCGGCGGGATGGCCGTCGACTACGCCGCGCCGGAGCGCCGCTTCGACTGGACCGCGTACGGCGCCGGCCTGGCCCGGCTCGCCGCGGCCCACCCCGGTCTCACCCTGCGGATCGAGCCGGGGCGGGCGCTGACCGCGTACTGCGGCTGGTACGCCACCGAGGTGCTGGATGTGAAGCACAGCCACGGCGAGGAGTTCGCCGTGGTGCGCGGCGGCACCCACCATCTGCGGACCCCCGCGACCAAGGGCCACGACCAGCCCTGCACGGTGCTGCCGTCCGACGCGCCCTGGCCGCACCCCTGGCCGCGGTCGGTGGCCCGGGGGGACCGGGTCACCGTCACCGGGCAGCTGTGCACCCCGAAGGACGTACTGGCCCGCGCGGTCCCGGCGCCGGGGCTGCGGGCCGGTGACCGGGTGGTGTTCGGGGTGGCCGGGGCGTACGCCTGGAACATCTCGCACCATGACTTCCTGATGCATCCGCGCCCGGGATTCCACTTCCTCGACGGTGCGGCAGCGGAGGTCTGAGGCAGCCGGCCCCGGCGCTCTCCCGCAGTCGTACGGATGCCCCGGCAGGTCCGCCACCCCGCGGGACGCAAGTGACGGCCACACCATCGGCGGTGCCTGCCGGGGCCCCGGGCGGGAACGGATGACGGGAAACCGATCGTCCGAAGGAGCTGAGCGGGACATGGGCCGGAACACGGCATTCTTGATCGCGGGAGCGGGGCTGGCCGGCGCCAAGGCCGCGGAGACGCTGCGCAAGGAGGGCTTCGACGGCCCGCTCGTGCTGCTGGGCGACGAGCGCGAGCGGCCGTACGAGCGGCCGCCGCTGTCCAAGGGCTATCTGCTGGGCACCGCCGAGCGGGAGGCGGCCTTCGTCCATCCGCCCGAGTGGTACGACGAGCACGAGGTCGAGCTGCGCCTGGGCCAGGCCGTCACCGCTCTCGACCCGGCCGGCCACGAGGTGACCCTCGCGGACGGCAGCCGGCTCGGCTACGCCAAGCTGCTGCTGGCCACCGGCTCCACCCCGCGCCCGCTGCCGGTGCCCGGCGCGGACCTCGACGGGGTCCACTACCTGCGGCGGCTGGCGGACAGCGACCGGCTCAGGGAGGTCTTCCGGTCCGGGTCCCGGGTCGTGGTGATCGGCGCGGGCTGGATCGGCCTGGAGACCGCGGCCGCCGCGCGGGCCGCCGGGGTCGAGGTGACCGTGCTGGAGGCCGCGGCGCTGCCGCTGCTGCGGGTCCTGGGGCCCGAGGCCGCCCGGATCTTCGCCACCCTGCACACCGATCACGGGGTCGAGCTGCGCTGTGGCGTCCAGGTCGCGGAGCTCACCGGCACGAACGGCGTGGTGGACGGCGTGCGGCTGGCCGACGGCAGCCTGATCGGGGCCGACGCGGTCATCGTCGGTGTCGGGATCACCCCGAACAGTGAGCCGGCCGCCGCGGCGGGGCTCAAGGTCGACAACGGTGTCGTGGTGGACGAGCGGCTGTGCACCTCCCACCCGGACATCTTCGCGGCCGGCGATGTCGCCAACGCCTACCACCCGCTCCTGCGCCGGCAGCTGCGCGTCGAGCACTGGGCCAACGCCCTCCACCAGCCGCAGACCGCCGCCAGGGCGATGCTGGGCCAGGACGTCCGCTACGACCGGCTGCCGTACTTCTTCACCGACCAGTACGACCTGGGCATGGAGTACACCGGATACGCCGAACCGGACGGCTATGACCAGGTCGTCTTCCGCGGGGACACCGATGCCCGGGAGTTCATCGCCTTCTGGCTCTCCGGGGGGCAGGTGCTGGCCGGGATGAATGTGAACGTCTGGGACGTCACCGGGCCGATCAAGGCACTGGTGCGGAGCGGGCAGGCCGTCGACCCGGAGCGGCTGGCCGATCCGGCCGTGCCGCTGGACTCCCTGGTGCCCTGAGCGGCGGCCGCCGCCCGGTTCTCACGGAGCGCCTCCGGTGACTGTGTGGCCGCCGTAACGACTGGTGATCGCTTGATGTGACACCCGGTTAACGGGCCGTTCGTAGGGTCGGAACAAGCTTCCGACCACGAAGGGAACCGTCCGTGACCGCACCGGAACCGCTGGCAGAGCGCCTCACGCAGGTGCGGACGGCGTGCTCGTACTGCGGAGTCGGGTGCGGGATCGTGCTGGATGTCGCGACGGACCCGGAGGGGCGGCGGACCGTCCGCAAGGCGGCCGGGGACAAGGCCCACCCGGCGAACGGTGGACGGCTGTGCACCAAGGGCGCGACCAGCGCCGAGCTGCTCGCCGCGCCGGGGCGGCTGTCGTCCGCCCTGGTGCGCGCGGACCGCGGTGACGAGCCGGTGGCCGAGGCGATGACGGCGGCGGTCAAGCAGACCGCCGGGCGGCTGCGCGAGATCGTCGACGAGCACGGCCCGGACGCGCTGGCGCTGTACGTGTCCGGCCAGATGACGCTGGAGGCCCAGTACTTGGCGAACAAGCTCGCCAAGGGCTTTGTGCGCACCCGGCACATCGAGTCCAACTCCCGGCTGTGCATGGCGAGCGCGGGCAGCGGCTACAAGCTGTCGCTGGGCGCGGACGGCCCGCCCGGCTCCTACCAGGACTTCGAGCACGCCGACGTCTTCTTCGTGATCGGCTCCAACATGGCCGACTGCCACCCGATCCTCTTCCTGCGGATGATGGAACGGGTCAAGGCGGGCGCCAAGCTGATCGTGGTCGATCCCCGCCGTACCGCCACCGCGGCCAAGGCCGATCTGTTTCTGCAGATCGCACCGGGCACGGATCTGGCGCTGCTGAACGGTCTGCTGCATCTGCTGGCCGAGAACGGCCGGCTGGACACGGAGTTCATCGCCGAGCACACCGAGGGCTGGGAGGCCATGCCGGCCTTCCTCCAGGACTATCCGCCCGCGCGGGTCGCGGAGCTCACCGGAATTCCGGAGGCGGACCTGCGCCGGGCCGCCGAGTGGATCGGCGCCGCGGATGACTGGATGAGTTGCTGGACCATGGGCCTGAACCAGAGCACCCATGGCACCTGGAACACCAATGCCCTGGTCAACCTGCATCTGGCGACCGGTGCGATCTGCCGGCCCGGCAGCGGCCCGTTCTCGCTCACCGGGCAGCCCAATGCGATGGGCGGCCGCGAGATGGGCTACATGGGGCCGGGGCTGCCCGGTCAGCGGTCGACGCTGGTGGCCGAGGACCGGGCCTTCGTCGAGGAGCTGTGGGGCCTGGAGCCGGGGACGCTGCGGACGGACGGGCCCGGCCGGGGCACCGTCGAGATGTTCCAGCGGATGGCCGACGGCGACATCAAGGCCTGCTGGGTCATCTGCACCAACCCCGTGGCCTCGGTCGCCAACCGCCGGACGGTCATCGAGGGGCTGGAGGCGGCGCAGTTCGTGGTCGCCCAGGACGTCTTCGCGGAGACCGAGACCAATGCGTACGCCGATGTCGTGCTGCCCGCGGCCATGTGGGCCGAGTCCGAGGGCGTGATGGTCAACTCGGAGCGCAATCTGACGCTGGTGCGGCAGGCCGCGGACGCGCCGGGCGAGGCCTGGCCGGACTGGCGGATCATCGCGGAGATCGCCTGCGAGATGGGCTACGCGGACGCCTTCAGCTACCGGAGCGCGGAGGAGATATTCGAGGAGATCAAGCGCGCCTGGAACCCGCAGACCGGCTATGACCTGCGCGGGGTGACCTATGAACGGCTGCGGGACACCCCCGTGCAGTGGCCCAGCGCGGCCGTCGACGGGCCCGACCGCAACCCGGTGCGCTACCTCAACGACGGCGTCAGCCAGACCCTGGACGAACGGCCGGACGGCACCCGCCCCCGGCTGTCCTTCCCCACCGCGACCGGCCGGGCCGCGTTCTTCGCCCGTCCGCACCTCCCGGCCGCGGAGCTGCCCGACGACGACTTCCCGTACGTGCTGAACACCGGCCGGCTGCCCCACCAGTGGCACACCCTGACCAAGACCGGCAAGGTCGGCAAGCTGAACAAGCTGAACCCCGGCCCCTTCGTGGAGCTGCATCCGCAGGACGCGGCCGCGCTGGGCCTGGCGGACGGCGACACGGTGGAGGTCGCCTCGCGGCGCGGCCGGGCGGTGCTGCCCGCCATGTTGACCGACCGGGTGCGGCCGGGCAACTGCTTCGCGCCGTTCCACTGGAACGACCTGTTCGGCGAGTACCTCAGCGTCAACGCGGTGACCCATGACGCGGTCGACCCGGTCTCCTTCCAGCCCGAGTTCAAGGCCTGCGCGGTGTCGCTGGCCCGGGTCGCGGCGGCGTCCGCACAGCCGCCGGGCGAGGTGGCAGCCGGGGTGACGGGCGAGGAGCCCGGGGACGGCGACCCGGGCGGGGCGACGGCGGTGCTGGCCGGGATGTTCGGGCTCGGCGACTTCGCCCCGCCGGCGCTTGCCGAGCACGAACGGCGGTATCTCTCCGGCTTCCTCACCGGGCTGCGCTCCGGGCCCGCCACCGGCACTCCCGTACTGCCGTCCCACGCACCGTTCAGCCCGGAGAGCGCACTGTGGGTCAACGGCGTACTGGCCGGGATGTTCTCGCGTACGCAGGCGCCCCGGCGGGCGACCGCGGCGGACCCGGCGCAGGCCCCGGCCGGGGCGGCCGACGCGCCGGCGGCCCGCACGGTCATCGTGCTGTGGGCCTCGCAGACCGGCAACGCGGAGGAGGCCGCGGCCGACGCGGCCCGCCGGCTGACCGGCAGCGGACGGACCGCGACGCTGCTCAGCATGGCCGACAGCGCTCCGGCCGCCCTGCCGCGCGGCGCCGATCTGCTCCTCGTCACCAGCACCTTCGGCGACGGCGACGCCCCCGACAACGGGACCGGCTTCTGGGAGACGCTCAACGCGCCGGACACCCCGCGGCTGGACGGGATGCGCTACTCCGTCCTGGCGCTGGGCGATTCCTCCTACGACGACTTCTGCGGCCACGGCCGCCGGCTCGACGCCCGCCTCGCCGAGCTGGGCGCGGAGCGGCTGGTGCCCCGTGCGGACTGCGAACCGGACTATGAGCAGCCGGCCGGACAGTGGCTCGACCAGGTGCTCACGGCCCTGGAAGCCGGGCCGGAGCCGGACGGCGCCGCTCCGGAGGCTGACGCCGGCGGGGAGGCGGGCGCCGGGGCCGTCGCGGCTCCGGCGCCGGCACCCGCGGCACCGGAGCGGGCCGCGGGCGGCGCCGCCCGGCCCTCCCGGCCCTCCAAGGCCGCGCCCGCCACCGCCCGTCTCGTCGGCAATGAACTGCTGAGCCGGGCCGGGGCCACCAAGGAGGTGCGGCAGTTCACCTTCGACACCCGGGACGGCGACGGCACCCCGCTGGAGTACGAGGTGGGCGACGCGCTCGGGGTGCTGCCGCAAAACTGCCCGGACCTGGTCACGGAGTGGCTGGCCGTCACCGGTCTCGACCCCGCCGCCGCCGTCGACCTCACCGGTCCGGGCACGGTGCCGCTGGGCGAGGCCCTGCTCCGCCATCTGGACATCGCCAAGGTCACCCCCGCGCTCCTCCGTTTCGTCGCCGATCGCACCGGTGACCGGGTCCTCAGGAAGCTGCTGCGGCCCGACAACAAGGGTGAGCTGGCCCAGTGGACCTGGAGCCGGCAGGCCGTCGACGTCCTCGCCGAATTCCCGGTCCGGGCCGGTGCGGCGGAGTGGGCCGGGCTGCTCCCCCGTCTGCAGCCCCGGCTGTACTCCATCTCGTCGAGCCCGCTGACCGATCCCGGACTGCTCCGGCTGACGGTCTCCGTGGTCCGCTACGAAAACCGCCAGGGCCGCCCGCGCAAGGGCGTGGCCTCCACCTTTCTGGCCGATGCCGAGCCCGGCAGCCCGGTGCCGGTCTTCGTCCAGCACACCGCCCACTTCCGTCCGCCGGCCGACCCGGCCACCCCGATGGTGATGGTGGGCCCCGGCACCGGCGTCGCGCCCTTCCTCGGCTTCCTGGACGAGCGGCGCGCCCGCGGCCACCGCGCCCGCAACTGGCTCTTCTTCGGCGAACAGCGGCGCGCCACGGACTTCTACTACGAGGACGCCCTCGGCCGGCTGCACCACGACGGGCTGCTCACCCGGCTGGACACCGCGTTCTCCCGGGACCAGCGGGCCAAGGTCTACGTCCAGGACCGGATGCGCGAACACGGCGCCCAGCTGTGGGCCTGGCTCCAGGATGGCGCGCACTTCTATGTGTGCGGTGACGCGTCCCGGATGGCCAAGGACGTCGACCGGGCGCTGCGGGACATCGCCGTCGCACACGGCGGCCTGCCGGAGGAGACGGCCGCCGGTTACGTCAAACAGCTCGCCGCGGACAAGCGCTATGTGCGCGATGTGTACTAGACGCCGTTTCACTTGGATCTCCGGTCCGGCCCCATCGCCTCCGGGGGGGTGCGTGCGTCACCGGGCCGGAGCCCCGCCCCCCCGGCTCGCCTGGTGCGCAATTATTTAGACATCTGACGATGTTTTTGGACTTTTGATGGCTATCCATGGCGTTTACCCCCATCGGGTGAACAGGCCGTGTAAATTCTCGAGCTGGCTCGGGAAGCGTTGCAACGCGCCCGGGCTGAAAGCTCTTTCACTGGGGGAGCGGGGCGCCTCCTTGCCGGGCTGCAGACATGGCGCGACGCGGCTGTAGACCTGCGAGGGGAGTAGCGGTCCGCCTGAACTGGAGGGGAAGCCACATGCCCGAGATCGATCTTGGACTCGCGACGGACTGGGACGAGGGCGACACCCACGGCCGCATCAAGCTGCGGCAGAACCAGATCTACCCGACCTCACCCAAGAAGGACGTGCTCATCAGCTCGCCGGTGAGCATCGAGCTGTCCGTGAACACGAACTACTCCACCTCGCAGGAGGCGGACAAGATCTACTTCACGACCCACCACGGCTCCACGAAGAAGGTCATCGCGGTGCTCGACTCCGACGGCAACCTGCACATCGCCGGCCGCCTGATCACGGATCAGAAAGACCTGTCCTACTAGAAGGCAAGACAGCCCACTCTCCTTGGGCATCAGCGTGGGCCGGTTCCAGAGGGGCTTGAACAACATCCAGCCGTTCAAGCCCGGCTGATGCCGGTGGGGGCGGTGGCAGACCCTGCCACCGCCCCCACGACAGGAACGGACTGCCGCTGCCCTTGGGTACGAGCCGTGTCCGGACAGCGGCCGCAGGAGCTGGCTGCACCACGGCAGTTGCGTCAGCCACGGCTCCGATGCCGCCGGCCCCGGCTCCACCTGGCCCGCACTCACCGGCGCGCTCGACGGTGTGGAGCTGATCAGCCTGGGCCTGAGCGGAAGCGCCCTGCTCGACCCGTTCACCGCCCGCGCGCTGCGCGACACCGCGGACCCCGGCGGCCCGTTCGCCGCCTGAGCCACGTCCCCGCGAAGCTGTCGGCCGCCCCTCCCTTCCCTTTTCGTGAACCTGCCTTCCGCAGGCATCGGACGGACGATGGGGAGGAAGGAGGGCACCATGACCCTGATGACCACAGACGCCCTGACCACCGAACCGGAGCCCGAGGGGCCCGGGCCCGTGCCGAGGAAGCCGCGGCCGGTGCCGCATGACCCGGGCCCCGCCCCGGCGGAACCGGAGGAGCCAGGCCCGGAGGGGCCGGGCCCGGAACCGGCGGAGCCCCTCGCCCCGGAGCCCGGCGGCACCCCGGTGCCCGAGCCGCCGGACTGAACCGGCAGGTCCCCGTCGCGGTGACACGGGGCGTGTCACCGCGACGGGCGCGGACGCGGGGTGCACCGCCCCCCCGGAACCGGCCCGGACCGGGCTGCAGCCCTGCGCTCCGCCGCCCGTGACACGCCCGATGCACTCCACCTTGACGAGGAGCTGAGCATGCACGAAGCGGAACCCCCGGCCGGGACGACGAAGGACCCGGCGACGGCAGGCCCCCTCGATCCCGCCGAGCTGCACCGGCTCGACGCCCACTGGCGGGCCGCCAATTATCTGTCCGTCGGGCAGATCTATCTGATGGCGAACCCGCTGCTGGAGACCCCGCTGCGCCCCGAGCACATCAAGCCGCGGCTGCTGGGCCACTGGGGCACCTCCCCCGGCCTGAACCTGGTGCACACCCACCTCAACCGCGTCATCAAGGCCCGCGACCTGGACGCCCTGTGCGTATGGGGGCCAGGACACGGCGGCCCCGCCGTGGTGGCCAACTCCTGGCTGGACGGCACCTACTCCGAGACCTATCCCGATGTCAGCCGGGACGGCGCGGGCATGGCCCGGCTGTTCCGGCAGTTCTCGTTCCCCGGCGGGGTGCCCAGCCATGTCGCGCCGGAGACGCCGGGCTCGATCCACGAGGGCGGCGAGCTGGGCTACTCCCTCGCCCATGCCTACGGCGCGGCGTTCGACAACCCCGGTCTGCTGGTCGCCTGTGTGGTGGGCGACGGCGAGGCGGAGACCGGGCCGCTGGCCGCGTCCTGGCACGCCACGAAGTTCCTGGACCCGGTGCACGACGGCGCGGTGCTGCCCGTGCTGCACCTCAACGGCTACAAGATCGCCAATCCGACGGTGCTCTCCCGCATCCCCCGGGAAGAGCTGGACGCGCTGCTGCGCGGCTACGGCCACGACCCGATCCATGTCACCGGCGACGATCCCGCGACGGTCCATCAGGAACTGGCCGCCGCCATGGACAACGCACTGGACCGGATCGCCGCCCTCCAACACGGGGCCCGCACCGAGGGCGTCACCGAGCGCCCCCGCTGGCCCGTGATCGTGCTGCGCACCCCCAAGGGCTGGACCGGCCCGCACGAGGTCGACGGCCGGCCCGTCGAGGGCACCTGGCGCGCCCACCAGGTCCCGCTGTCCGGCGTACGGGACGACCCCGGGCATCTGCGGCAGCTGGAGGACTGGCTGCGCTCGTACCGGCCCGAGGAGCTGTTCGACGACGGGGGCCGGCCGCGCCCCGAGGTGCTGGCGTGCGTCCCCGAGGGCACGCGCCGGCTCGGTGCCTCACCGCACGCCAACGGCGGTCTGCTGGTGCGGGACCTGCCGCTGCCGCCGCTGGAGCGTCATGCGGTGGAGGTCGGCAAGCGCGGCAGCGTGCTGCACGAGCCGACCCGGGTGCTGGGCGGGCTGCTGGAAGCGGTCATGGCCGCCACCGCGGAGCGCCGCGATTTCCGTGTCGTGGGCCCCGACGAGACCGCGTCCAACCGCCTGGAGGCGCTCTACGACGCCACCGGCAAGGCCTGGCAGGCGCAGACGCTCGGCACCGACGAGCATCTCGCCCGCGACGGCCGGGTCATGGAGGTGCTCTCCGAGCATCTGTGCCAGGGATGGCTGGAGGGCTATCTCCTCACCGGCCGGCACGGGCTGTTCTCCAGCTACGAGGCGTTCGCGCACATCGTCGACTCGATGGTCAACCAGCACATCAAATGGCTGCGGACCGCGCGCCGGCTGCCCTGGCGGCGCCCCATCGCCTCGCTGAACTACCTGCTCACCTCACACGTCTGGCGGCAGGACCACAACGGCTTCTCACACCAGGACCCCGGCTTCGTCGACCACATCCTCAACAAGAGCCCGGAGGTGGTCCGGGTCTATCTGCCGCCGGACGCCAACACCCTGCTCTCCGTGGCCGACCATGCGCTGCGCAGCCGCGACTACGTCAATGTGATCGTGGCGGGCAAACAGCCAAGCTTCGACTGGCTCACCCTCGACGAGGCCCGCACGCACTGCGCCCGCGGCGCCGGTGCCTGGGAGTGGGCCGGCACCGAGGAGGGCTGTGCCACCCCCGACGTGGTGCTGGCCTGCGCCGGGGACGTCCCCACCCAGGAGACGCTGGCCGCCGCCGGTCTGCTGCGCCGGCATCTGCCGGAGCTGGCCGTACGGGTGGTCAATGTCGTCGACATGGCCCGGCTGCTCCCGTCGGAGGCACATCCGCACGGCATGCCGGACGCCGAGTACGACGCGCTGTTCACCCGCGACAAGCCGGTCATCTTCGCCTACCACGGCTATCCGTGGCTGATCCACCGGCTCTGCTACCGCCGCGCCGGCCACCGGAATCTGCATGTCCGCGGCTATCAGGAGGAGGGCACCACGACCACGCCGTTCGACATGGTCGTCCGCAACGACCTCGACCGGTACCGGCTGGTGATGGACGTCGTGGACCGGGTGCCCGGCCTCGGGGTACGCGCGGTCGCCCTGCGGCAGCAGATGGCGGACGTCCGCACCCGCCACCACGCCTGGATCCGCGAGTACGGCACCGACCTGCCGGAGGTCGCCGACTGGACCTGGGAAGGGTGAGCTGAGGCGGTTCAACTCCCGGTCTTTGGCTGCTGGTTGCCGGTTTCCGGTTCCCATTACCGGCTCCGGCTCCGGCTCCGGCTCCGGCTCCGGCTCCGGCTCCGGTCCAGGGTTGCCGACCACCGACCGTTGTCCCCCACCGCACCGTTTCAAGCCCCCGCAGCCTCCTGTACGTCATCCACGACCGACCGGTCCAGCGCCGCGCGCACCAGCCCCGAGGCGAACGCCGCGGTCTCGTCCGGCCCCACCAGCCGCGCCAGTTTCCCGCTGTCGCCCGGCAGACCGAGCCGTTCGGCGCCCTGGACGGCCTTGGTGCCGAGATACGGGGCGAGTTCGGGCCATACGCCCTGGACCTCCCGCAGAAAGATGTCGCAGCCAGCGGGTCCCAGGCCCGGCACCTCCCGCAGTGCGCGGCGCAGCGCGCCCAGGTCACCGCCGGCCGTGTCCCGCATCCGCCGCAGATCACCGCCGTACGAGTCGAGCAGCAGCGTGGCACCGTCACCGAGCTGGGTGGCGGTGCGCTCGTCGTAGCGCCGGTAGCCGCCCTCGCCCAGGGCGTCGACCCGTTGCTGCCAGGTCGCCGCCGCCATCTTCCGGGGCGTGCGCAGCCCCGCGTCGAACAGCGCCCGCGCGGCCGAAACCGCCACGGAGGCACGGATCCGGGCGCTGAGCAACCCGGCCAGCACCAGCACCTGATACAGCGGCTGCGGTGTGTTCGCCACCCGGATCCCGCTCTGCGCGGCGAAGGTCTCACCGTGCCGCTCCAGCAGGGCACGCGCCAGCGCCCGCTGCCCACCGCGGGGACTCATGGCGCACCCCCGTATCGGCGGTTCGCATCGTGACGGCAAGTACTGCCCACGCCCTGCCCTCCGTCCTTCCGGTGTCCGCCGTCACCCTCCCCGTTTGCCGCACGACGGGAAACCGCCACTGCTCCGTGGGGCGCAACGGTTCGCCCCGTATGCACGGTCAGGTCCGGGCGGCTACGCTCACGACGGCGGTCCGACCGACGACGGGAGGCCACGCTTGTCCCGGCACGCTGACACCGCTCCGCACTCCTCCGGCCGGACGGCCGTACACCAGGGAACGGACGCGGAGGACGCCAGGACCGCGGTCACCGTTTTCGTGGCCCTCGGCGCGAATCTGGTGATCGCCCTGGCCAAGGTGGCCGGCGGGCTGTTCGCGGGCTCGCCCGCGCTGCTGTCCGAGGCCGCGCACTCGGTCGCCGACAGCCTCAACGAACTCTTCCTGCTCGCCTCCCTCAAACGCAGCACCCGCGCGCCCGACAGCCGGCACCCCTTCGGCTACGGCAAGGAGCGGTACTTCTGGTCCCTGCTCGCCGCCGTCGGCATCTTCGTCATGGGCGGCTGTTTCTCCTTCTTCCAGGGCATCGAGGCCCTGCGCTCGCACCACTCGGAGACCCGTACGGGCTATCTCGTCGGCCTCGCCGTGCTGGCCGTCGCGCTGCTCGCCGAAGGCTCCTCGCTGGTCCGCGCCCTGGTCCAGGTGCACGGCCGCGCGCGGCGGGCCGGCCGCAGCATGAGGGAGGAGGTCCGGGCGGCCGACGACCCGGCGTTGCGGACGGTGCTGGCCGAGGACTCCACCGCCTGTTTCGGTGTGCTGGTCGCCATGGCCGGTGTGGGACTTCACCTGGTCACCGGCGAGGTGCGGTGGGAGGCCTGGGCATCCATGATCATCGGCGCGCTGCTGGTGTTCGTCGCCTTTCAGCTCGCCCGGGAGTCCCGCGGCCAGATCATCGGCGAGGCCGCCGACCCGAAGCTGCGCCGGGCCATCCGTGCGTTCCTGGACCGGCAGCCGGAGATCGACACGGTGACCACGCTGCTGACCATGCGGCTGGGCACCCGCTCCACGCTCGTCGCGGCCCGGACCGATCTGGTCGGCGGGCTGGACAGCGAGGAGGTCGAGGAGGTCCTGGTGCGGCTGAAGTCGGCCATCCGCCAGCAGTGGCCGATCGCCGACCAGGTCTTCCTGGACGTCACGGAAGCCTCCCCGGGAGACCGCGAGCGGGCCCGCCGCGAGCGCCGGCAGCTCGACGAGACGGTGACCGCGGACGGCGTACGGCCGGAGAAGGAGCGGCGGCGGCCGGAGGACGGGGAGTGAGGCGGCGGCGCGGAGGGGTGCCTCAGCCGGCCACTTCGCCGGTCACCGCAGCACGTCGAGCCGCCGCCGTGCCGTACGCAGGGACCGTCCGCGGGCCGGCACCCCGGACCACGGCCGGGTGGCCGCCTGTTCCAGCACGCCCGCGACATCCTTCAACGTCCAGCGCTGCGCGTCGAGTTGCGGATCGTCCAGCTGCTCGCGGCTGATCGGCGCGGCAACCGGGGCGCCCGGTTTCGCGCGCAGTGACCAGGGGGCGACAGCGGTCTGGGCATAGGCGTTGCGCTGCACGTCGAGGTAGAGCCGGTTGCCGCGGGACTTCTTGCGTACGGCGGTGGTGAGCCGGTCCGGGTGACGCTCCGCCAGCACCTCGGCGGCGTCCTGGGCGAAGCCGCGGACCGTGTCGAAATCGGCCTTGCCGTCCAGCGGCACGACGGCATGCAGGCCCTTGGATCCGGTGGTCATCAGGACGGCCGGCAGACCGAGTTCGTCAAGCAGCCCGCAGAGCCGCCGGGCGGCGTCCCGTACGGCTTCGAAGGCCGGGCCGGGCGGGTCGAGGTCGAACACCAGCCGGTCGGGGTGGCCGGGCCGGCCGGCGCGCGACAGCCAGCGGTGGAAGGTGAGAGCGGCCTGGTCGGCGAGGAACAGCAGGGTCGCCTTGCCGTCGCAGACGGTGTGGGTGACGGTGCCGCCCTCCTTGGCGACCTCCGCCCGCCGGAGCCAGTCGGGGTAATGGGCGGGGGTGTCCTTCTGCATGAACTGCGGGCCGCCGAGGCCTTCCGGAAGCCGTTCCAGCATCAGCGGCCGGCCCCGGAGCTGCGGGACCATCGAGGCGGCCACCCGCCGGTAGTAGCCGACGACATCGGCCTTGGTCAGTCCGTCGCCGGGGAACAGGACCTTGTCCGGCCGGTGGATCTCCACCGTGCGGCGGCCGGCACGCACCGTGTCGGTAGCCGTGGCCGCATCGGTGCCCATGACCGCATCCGCATCCTTGTCCGTGGCCCTGGCCGGGCCCCTGCCGGCCTCCCTGCCCGTCTCCGCGTCGCTGCCGGTCGCTGTCTCGTTCATGCGGGCGGGGGTACCCGATCCGGGCCGCCGTACGCTCGCGCGTCCGGGTGGTGCGGGCACCGCGTCCGTTCGCCCCCGTGTCGCCGGGCGTTCCGGGACGCCGCACAGTGGGGACGTATCCCGCCGACTGCGGCCGTCCCGGCCGCATGGCCGGCGCGGGATCGGCAAGGAGAACAGTAGGCCGCGCGGCGCGGGCGCCGGATGTCCGGCCGCGGAGGAGCGACGTGTGAGGAGCTCATGACGGTGCGACAGCAGCCAGGACCACCGGGCATCACCCATCCGGACCCGGTCCCGCCCACGCCGGGTCCGGGCCCCGGGCCGCCAGGACCCACGCCAGGCCCGGGGCCCGGCCCGGTCCCCGCACCGGGCCCCGATCCGGTGCCCCCGTCGCCGCCACGTCCCGAGCCGGACCCGGTGCCCCCCACCCCGGCACCACCCACGCCCGGCCCGGAGCCCGGCCCCGCGCCCGACCCGCTCCCGGCGCCGGGCGCCGCAGGGAGGGCCTGACACGAGGTCCTCCAGCACACCCGGCGCCGGTGCCGCCCCGTAGGAGCCACAGGCCGGGCTACGCCGCCGGAGAGCCGTACGACGCCTTACCGGCATTTCCCCAGCACCTCGCTACGCTCGGCAGGTGCGGAATTCCGAGGAGCGTGCCGAGGGTGCGGGACCGTTCATCTCCCGGCTGACCTGGCGCCTCGAAGAAGGGGGCACCGCCGTCTGGGAGTCGCGGGCGGCGCGTAAGCGCGGGACGCTCGCGGTACGGCCCGAGGGGGCCACCGGGAGCAGTGCACGGCGGGCCGGTGCCGCGGCACTCGACCGGCTGCGCCGGCTCAACGCCGCGGCCGCGGTCTCCTTCACCGCCGGCGGGGCCCTCTTCGCCCTCGGTGCGGCGCTCGCCCAGTTCAGCGGGGACTCCCCGACCACCAACGCCACGGTCTACTTCATCGGTGGGGTGTGCTTCACCCTGGGCGGCTATGCCTCACTCGTTCAGGCCATCAACGCGCCGCGCCGGGAGAGCGCGGCCGGTTCGCTGACCACGCACCACTTCCGGTGGTGGAGCTACGAGCCGGGGCGGATCGACTGGCTCAGTACGTTCGTGCTGTTCGCGGGGACGCTGGTGTTCGGCGTGAACCTGCTGGACTCCTTTCTCCGGGGGCTCACGGCCCAGCAGCTGAACCGGCTGGTCTGGGCGCCCGACATGATCGGCTGTCTGCTGTTCCTGATCTCGGGTCATCTGGCGATCGCCGAGATCTGCCACGGCCGGCCGTGCCTCCACGGGCGCAGCCTCGGCTGGTGGATCGTCGCGGTCAATCAGCTGGGGTCGGTGCTCTTCATGGTGTCCGCGGTGGCCGCGTTCACCCGTCCGGAGACCGGCAGCGAGGTCAATGTCGGAGTGGCCAACTGGGGCACGCTCACGGGGGCCCTGTGCTTCGCGGTGGCCGGTGTGCTGCAGGCTTTCGAACGCCCTTGACATGCGGCTGACCGGTCCCTGTGTAAACGTGGAATCACTGCATGGTCACCGGCGGGTCCGGTAAGGACGGCCAGGTTTCTCAAGTGAGGAGTGACCCATGGCCACTCAGAAGCAAAGCGTCAGCGGATGGACTGCGTTCGCCGCGGTCCTGATGATTTTCGGTGGCGCGATGGCCTTCCTGGAAGGCATCTCCGCCATCGCCAAGGACAATGTCTTCGTCACCACCCAGAACTACGTGTTCTCCTTCAACCTCACGGGTTGGGGCTGGATCCATCTCATCCTGGGCATCATCATCCTCCTCGCGGGCGTCGCACTGCTCGCGACCGGGGCGATGTGGGCCCGGGTCATCGGTGTGATCCTGGCCGGCCTGGGCGCGCTCGCGAACTTCCTGTGGATTCCCCACTACCCGTTCTGGGCCATCGTGCTGATCGCCATCGATGTCTTCATCATCTGGGCACTGTGCACGGACAATCACCGCCACACCGCCACACGGTGAACTGAGCGGTACCGGTCATGGCCACCGGACCCACCGCGCAGGAACGCGTGGAACAGGGCAGGGCACTTCGCTCCGAAGTGCCCCGCTCCGCGCATGCGGACTACCGGCCCGCGGCCGGCCGCGCCGATCCCGTCGACATCATCGAGCGGCAATCTGCCGTACGGGTACCGGAGTTGGTGCCGATCCGCTACGGGCGGATGCTGGAGTCGCCGTTCCGCTTCTACCGGGGTGCCGCCGCCATCATGGCGGCGGACCTGGCGACGACGCCGTCGACCGGGCTGCGGACCCAGCTGTGCGGGGACGCCCATCTGCTGAACTTCCGGCTGCTGGCCTCCCCCGAGCGCCATCTGATGTTCGACATCAACGACTTCGACGAGACGCTGCCCGGCCCCTGGGAGTGGGACGTCAAACGGCTGGCGGCCAGCTTCGCCATCGCGGGCCGCGGCAACGGCTTCGGTGAGCAGGTCCGGGCCGGCATCGTCCGGGCCGCCTGCGCGTCCTACCGCGAGCGGATGCGCGAATACGCGGACATGCGGACCCTGGAGGTCTGGTACGCGCATGCCGACATGGCCGATGTGCAGGCCGAGGAGGCGCAGGAACTGGGCAGCAGGGGCCGCGCCGGACTGTCCAAGATCGTCGCGGAGGCCCGTACCCGCGACACCGTGCAGGCGTTCCGCAAGCTGACCCGGAAGCGCGGCGGCGAGGTCCGGATCGCCGCCGATCCCCCGCTGATCGTGCCGCTGGACGATCTGCTGCCGGACGCCGAGCGGGGCCGGCTGGAGGAGCAGATCCGCGGCGTGATCCACGGCTATGCCGGCAGTCTGCGGTCGGACCACCGCCGGCTGCTGGAGCAGTACCGGGTGGTCGACGTGGCCCGCAAGGTGGTGGGCGTCGGCAGCGTCGGCACCCGCTGCTGGATCGTGCTGATGCTCGGCAAGGACCCGGACGATCCGCTGCTGCTGCAGGCCAAGGAGGCCGACGAGTCGGTGCTCGCCGCGTACGCCGGATCGGCCGTGCAGGCCAACCAGGGCGAACGCGTGGTGTCCGGTCAGCGGCTGATGCAGGCCGCCAGTGACATCTTCCTCGGCTGGGAGCGGGCCACCGGGATCGATGGACGTCAACGCGACTTCTACGTGCGCCAGTTGCGCGACTGGAAGGGCATCATGCCGGCGGACATGATGGTGCCGGTGGGCATGCGGCGGTTCGCCGTACGCTGCGGGGCCACGCTGGCCCGTGCGCACGCCCGGTCCGGCGACCGGATCGCGATCGCCGCCTACCTCGGGCGGGGCACGGTCTTCGACGAGGCGCTGGCGCGGTTCGCGGAGCGTTACGCGGACCAGAACGAGCGTGATCACGCGGCTCTCGGCGAGGCGGTCCGGGAGGGCCGGGTCACCGCCCGGCCGGGCTGATCCGGCCGGGACGGCGCCGCAGCGGCCGTTCCGGAGCGCGTCCACAGCTCCGAGGGGCGTCCCCGGCCGCCGCCACCCGATCGGCACATCCGGTTCCGCCCGGGGTGTGCGGCCCGTCCGCCCCGCCTAGCATGGTGCCGAACGGCTCCGACGAAGGCGGCCCCCATGCGCCCCACGGCGAAGTTCTCCATCAGCTTCGGCCTGGTCACGATCCCGGTCGCCGCGTACAACGCCACGGACACCTCCGCTTCGGTCAGCTTCGTGCGGATCCACACCGCGGACGGCGGGCGGGTGCGCAATCAGCCCGTCTGCTCGCTGGAGGACGTGGAGATCCTCCCGGACGAGATCGGGCGGGGCTACAAGCCCGGGGACGGCGACACGGTCGTACCGCTGAGCGACGAGGACCTGGACGCGCTGCCGCTGCCCACCGCGAAGACGCTGACCATCCTGGCCTTCGTCGCCGGTGGCGACATCGACCCGCTGCAGATGGGCAAGGGCTACTACCTCGGCATCGACAGCCCCGCCGCGGCCAAGCCCTACGTACTGCTGCGGGAGGCGATGGAGCGGCATCAGCGGGTCGGGCTCGGCAAGATCGCGCTGCACGGGCGGGAGACGCTCGCCATGATCCGCCCGATGGAGGACGCGCTGGTCATGCAGGTACTGCTGTGGCCGCACCAGATCCGTTCGATGGACGGAGTGCTGCCCGAGCGGCAGGCGGAGGTGGCGCGCAACGAGGTATCGGCCGCCGAGGCCCTGATGGACTCCTTCGGCGAGCTGTCGGAGGACGATCTGCACGATCACTACCGCGAGGCGCTGGAGGAGATCGTGGCGGCGAAGCTGGCGCACCGCGAACCGGAGTTCCCGGCCGGTGAGGAGCAGCCCGCCGGGCAGGTGATGGACCTGATGGCGGCCCTCCAGGACAGCGTCCGGGCGGCCAAGCGGTCCCGTGGTGAGGACGAGGAGGCCGAGCCCAGCTCCGGCCGTACGGCGAAGAAGACCACGGCGAGGAAGAGCACCGCGAAGAAGGCCACCGCCACGAAGGCCACCGCGACACCGTCCGCCGCCAAGAAGACCGCAGCTCAGAAGGCCGCCACGAAGAAGCCTGCCGCGGCGAAGAAGACCGCGGGCCGGGGCGGGCGGCGGGCCGGCTGAGCCTCCCCATGGGGCGCGGGCCGCCGCCGGCCCGCGCCGCCGTGTACATAAGGCGCCCGCCTCGGGGTACGCGCACCGTCAACAGGCCTTACTGCCCGTACAGTTATGGAGGTTGACGCCATGGGTATCGGCGGATGCATCGGTCTGCTCGCGGTGGGGGCGATTCTCACCTTCGCGGTGGACTGGCACATGGCCGGAATCAACGTCGACCTGGTCGGCATCATCATGATGATCGTCGGCATCATCGGCCTCGCCACCTATGTCAGCATTCTGAAGCGGCGGCGCACCCAGCCGCCCTCCCCCGGCGCCCCGGTCGTCGACGTCGAGGACGCCCGTTACTACAAGTAGGCCCAGGGGCCGCGGTGTTCGTTCAGCCGCAGGAGGTACCGGCCTTCGGCAGATCGCCGTTCAGCAGGAAGTCGTCGACATGGCGCTGCACACACGGATCTCCGGTGGTGTAGGCCGCGTGCCCCTCGCCGTGATAGGTCAGCACGACGCTGGAGTTGTCCAGCTCGCGGGCCATGTTGAACGCGCCCTCGTAGGGGGTCGCCGGATCGTTGCTGGTCGCGACGAGCAGCAGGGGCGGGGCGTCGGGCGCGGACACATTGCGGGAGGAGTCGTCGCCCGGCACCGGCCAGCCGTAGCAGTCCAGCATGAGCGGGGCGATGTCCGGGCCGAAGAGCGGGGAGGCGTCGGTGAGTTCGCGCTGCGCGCGCGGGTAGTCGTCGGCACCGTAACGTTCCGAGGTGTCCCGGCAGGAGATCGCCCGGAGGGCCAGTTGGTCCTGCGGCGGTAGCTCGTCCCGCCCCACCGGCGGGGCCGGGACCGTGCGGGCTGCGCTGCCGCCACCGCTCTCGCTCAGGCGGAGAATCCCGGAGGCGTCGCCCCGCCGCAGCTGCAACAGTGCCTGGCGCAGCGCCGGCCAGTCGCTTCTGCGGTAGAGGGCCTCCCGCAAGGCGTACACATAGGTGGTCTCATCCACCGTCTCCCCCTTCACCTTCATCGGTCGTTCGCTCAACTCCCGGTACCAGGTGCGCAGTTGCTCGTGCGCCCGGCTCTTGTCGGCGCCCAGCGGGCAGCCCGTGTCCTGGACGCAGTCGGCGGCGAAGTCGTCCAGCGCGCTCTGGAAGCCCCGGGCCTGGGCCAGTGCGGTCTGCCAGGTGTTCTTGGTCGGGTCCTCCACGCTGTCCAGGACCATCCGGCCGACCTTGCCGGGGAACTCATGGGCGTAGACCGCGCCCAGCTTGGTGCCGTACGAGAATCCCAGGTAGTTGAGCTTGTCGTCGTGGACCGCGGCGCGCAGGACGTCCATGTCCCGGGCGACATCGGGGGTGCCGACCCAGCGCAAGAGCCCTCCGGAGTAGCGGCCGCAGGCCTCGTTGATGCGCTTCTCCTTCGCGGCGAGGCTCTCGTCACCGCCCGCGGGGAGTTTGCTGCCGCAGGAGATGGGTTCGGTGTGGCCGGTGCCGCGCGGATCGAAGCTGACGATGTCGTAGCGCTGCCCGAGCCGGGCGAAGGCGTTGCCGCTGTCGATCAGGTAGTTGACGCCGGAAGCACCCGGCCCTCCCGGGTTGAGCACCAGCGAGCCGAGGCGCTTGCCGGGCCCGGTCGCCTTCAGCCGGATCAGCTGGACCTGCATGGTGCTCCGGGTGGGATGGGCGTAGTTCCGCGGCACCTCCATCCGGGCGCACTCCAGGCGCTCCCGGAAGCCGGGCGGCGGGGTGGTGCCCTGGCTCTGCGCGCCGTTCTGCAGATCCTGGCCACAGGGCTCCCAGGACAGCGTCTGCTGGTAGAACGAGGCCAGATCCGGGTCATCGACGGCCACGGCGGCCGGAGTTCCCACGAGGGCGCAGAGCAGCGCCACCACGGCCGCCAGAGCCGACCGTCGCAGCGCTGCCGAGCGCCGGCGAACACGCTGCGCTCCCCCTACTCCCACACGAGACGGTGCACGGCGTGTTCCCGGCATATTCCGAGCGTAGGGCCGTTGCACGGGTCCCGCACACCTGCCGTGGCCGTGGCCGTGGGGCGCCGCCGCGGGCCGTCGCCGTGGAGGCTGCCGCGCGGGCGGCAACGGACGGTCACGGCACCATGACCCGGCCACACAGCGGGGCCGGGCCCTTTCACAGCGTGTCCCCGGGGACTTTCCGGTCCGCTCAAGATGCGGAGAACACGACTCCGATCACTCTGGAGATAGGGCAGAACGCCGCCGCCGAACGGCGGCCCCCTGCACAGGCGCATCGGTCGCACATCCGGGAAAAGGTGACGCACCCATGAATGACGGAACCAAGGTCCTGCTGGCGGCCGCTCTGGCCGGCGGCTATGTGCTGGGCCGGACCAAGAAGGGCCGGTTCGCGCTCACGATGGCGTCGTACATCGCCGGGCGTCAATTCGGACTTGAACCACGCCAGCTCGTGGCCCAGGGGGTACGCAAGCTCAGCGAGATCCCCCAGGTCGCGGAGCTGGGTGAGCAGCTGCGCGGGGAGGTGCTGGACGTCGGCCGGCAGGCCTTGACGACCGCCGCCAACCGTCGTCTGGAGACGCTCGCCGACACGCTCCACGACCGTACCCTCGCGCTCGAATTCGGCCCGGAGGAGGAAGAAGAAGGCGAGGAAGGCGAGGAAGACGAAGGGGAATTCGAGTACGAGGAGGAGCCGGAGGAGGAAGAGGAGGAGCCGGAGGAGGAGTACGAGGACGAGGGCGAGGGCGAGGAGGAGCCCGAGGAGGAAGAAGAAGAGGAAGAGGAGCCGGAGGAGGAGCCCCGTCGGCGTACGCCACGAGCCGCTGCGCAGAAGCGTGGTGGGCAGCGGCCGTCCGCCGCGAAGACCGCCGCGAAGAAGACCGCCGCCGGCCGGACGGCGGCGAAGAAGACCACAGCGAAGAAGGCCCCGCCCGCCAAGAAGACCGCGGCGAAGGAAACGGCGACGAAGAAGACCGCCGCGAAAAAGACCACGGCTCAGAAGACGGCCAAGAAGGCAGCCCCCGCAAAAAAGGCAGCCCCGGCCAAGAAGACCGCGGCGAAGAAGACAGCGGCCAAGAAAACCGCCGCGAAGAAGACCACGGCCAAGCAGACAGCGGGGAAGAAGACCGCGGCGAAGAAGACGGCAGCCAAGTCCGCCGCCAAGAAAGCTCCTGCCAAGAAGGCCCCTGCGAAGAAGACTGCCGCGCAGAAGAAGGCGGCTCCCGCGAAGAAGAGCGCCAAGAAGACAGCATCGCGCGCCGAGCGCCGGAGGTAACGGGTCATGGCCAAGACGGGACAGGACAACGTGGACTCGGGCCTCGACCGGCTGCGAGAAGAACTCGGGAACTACGCCACGAAATGGGTGGGAAACCTGGCCGAACGGGCCGGCGACAAACTGACGGATGTCACCGGACAGCTCACCGATGTCGCCGAGAACGGCGGATCGCTCTCCCACATCGCGTCCAACCTCCTGGGCGGTGACTCGCCCGTCAAGGCCGCCGTCAAGGGCACGGCGGAGAACCTCAAGGACACCGTCACGGGGAAGGCCAAGGAGCTGTTCGGCGGCGGAAAGCGCAAATCCGGGGACCAGAAGGTCACCAATATCATCGAGGTGCTCGACGTCGGAGTGCCGCTGCGCACCGCCTACGACCACTGGACGCAGTACGAGAAATTCAGCAGCTTCACCAAGGGCGTCCGGAATGTCTCGCTGGAAGACGAGACGAGCAGCGACTGGAAGGCCAAGGTCGGTCCGTCGACGCGCGGCTGGAAGGCAACCGTCCAGGAACAGGTGCCGGACGAACGCATCATCTGGACATCCGAGGGCGCCAAGGGAACGACCCGCGGCGCCGTCAGCTTCCATGAACTGGCGCCCAATCTGACCCGCATCGTGCTGGTCGTCGAGTATTACGCCTCGGGATTCTTCGAGAAGACCGCAAATATCTGGCGCGCCCAAGGACGGCGGCTGCGGCTGGACTTCAAGCATTTCCAGCGCTACGTGACCCTCACCGACGAGGAGCCGGAGGGCTGGCGCGGCGAAATCCGCGAGGGCGAGGTCGTACGCACCCACGAAGAGGCCGTCGAGGACGAAGAGGCCGAGGAACGCGAGTCCGAGGGCGCCGACGAGGACGAGGACTACGACGAGGAAGACGAGTACGCGGACGAAGGCGAAGCCGAGGGCGAGGACGAAGACGAGGACTACGACGAGGAAGGCGAATACGAGGAAGCGGACGAGGACGAAGACGGCGACTGGGATGAGGAAGAGGAAGGCGAGGAGGACGAGGAGGAATGACTTCCAACGCGCTCGTGAAGGCTCTTGACGCACCGGCGCGTTGGGAGCAGTTGGATGCGGTGACCGGCCCGGTGCAGCGGGTGTGGCGCGGTCTGCCCCTGGGGCGGTTCCGCGATGTGCTGCACGGCCTGCCGATCGGTCATCCGCTGCACCCGGCGCTGGTACAGGTCCCGATGGGCGCATGGCTGTCCGCCGCGGTGCTGGACACCGTTCCCGGCACCGCGCGCGGTGCCCGCCTCCTGGTGGGGGTGGGCGTGCTGGCGGCGGCACCGGCCGCATGGTCCGGCTGGGTGGACTGGGCCGAGCAGCACGACGACCAGAGGCGTACCGGCCTGGTGCATGCGGCGTCGATCGCCGTGGCCATCGGCCTGTACGCACGGTCCTGGGTGCACCGGGGCCGCGGCAGCACCGCACGCGGCAAGCTGCTCGGGTACGCCGGGCTGACCGCGGCCGGTGCCGGTGCCATGCTCGGCGGACATCTCGCCTTCCGGCAGGGCGCGGGCCCCAACAAGACCGAGCCGGTGCCGCGTCTGGTGGAGGAGGGCTGGCACCACGTCGGCGGGGTGGAGGACTTTCCGGTCGGTGTGGCCGTACGCCGGGAACTCGGTGAGGTGCCGTTGCTGGTGGTCCGCCAGCCGGGAGGGGAGATCCATGTCCTGGCCGGGCGGTGCAGTCACCAGTCCGGGCCCCTGACGGAGGGCGCGATCGCCGACGGCTGTGTGACCTGCCCGTGGCACGGCAGCGTCTTCCGGCTCGCCGACGGCGCGAACGTGGCCGGTCCGGCGACCGCTCCCCAGCCGTCGTTCCGGGTGCGTGTGGAGGGCGACGGCTCGGTCTACGTGCGGCTGCCCTACGCGGGCTGATCCGGACACGGGCGGCCCTCACCCGTCTGGCCGAATGCCCGGCCGCGGATGCGCCGCACCACCGCGGGCCTCCCCTCCCTTGGCCGCCTGTGAATCCATGCCGTCAGCAGCCGCGAACGCCCTGCTCAGCGACGCCTGCGCGGGGTCCGGCGCGATCGGCCGCCCGCTACCGTCGAAAGCAGCAGGTGTGCGGTGCCGTCCCTCGGGGCCGTGCCCCCGCCCGTGCCGATCCGCGTCCAGGGGAAGGGCTCATCATGCGTGTGCTTCCGGCCGCTCCCTCCGTCGTGGGGCTCACCGCCGTCGTGACCGGCGGTTCCCGGGGGCTGGGGCTGCTCCTGGCCCGTCAACTGCTGCGGCGCGGCTGTGATGTCGTGCTGCTGGCCAGGGACGAGGCCGAACTCGGCCGGGCCGTCGGCAAGCTGGGGCAGTGGGGCGGCGGGACGGTACGCGCCGTGGTGTGCGATGTGCGGGACCGTGCCGCGGTGCGCGACCGCCTGGCGGAGATCGCCCACGACCACGACGGGCTGGACATCGTCATCGCCAACGCCGGCATCATCCAGGTCGGCCCGGCGGACGCGCTGGGCTCCGACGGGTTCGAGGAGGCGATGGACGCCGTCTTCAACGGGGCCCTGAACACCGCTCTCGCCGCCCTCCCGCACCTCCGGCGCAGCCCGGTCGGCGGGCGGCTGGCCCTGGTCGGGTCGGTCGGCGGTCTGCTGGCAGTGCCGCATCTGCTGCCGTACTCCTGCGCCAAGTCGGCGGTGGCCGCGCTGGCGGAGGGGCTGCACGCGGAGGAGGCCCCGCACGGCGTCAGCGTGACCGCGGTCCACCCCGGTCTGATGCGCACCGGGTCGCATGTCCACGCGCTCTTCGGCGGGGACCGGCGCCGGGAGTACGCCTGGTTCTCGGCGCTGGCCGGGGCGCCGCTGCTGTCCATGAACGCCGAGCGGGCGGCGGAGCGCATCGTGGGCGCGCTGGTGCGGCGGCGGCCCCGTATCGTGCTGACGCCGGCGGCCCGGCTCGGTGCCACGGCGCACGGGCTGGCCCCGGTGACCACCACCCGGCTGGTGTCGGCGGTCGCCAGGGTGCTGCCACGCGACGGGGCGCACGGCACCGTCGCCGGTTCGACGGTCGCCGCCGGGGAACAGCCCCCGGCCCGGCGGCTCCGCGGCGTCCTCGGCGCGCTCAACGAACGGGCGGCGGACCGCTTCAACCAGCGGTGAAGTGCCTCGTGGCGGGCGGTGCGGGCGGCAAGGGAAGCGGTGCCGTTTCGCGGTCAGGGCTTGCCGCCGCCCGTGCTCGAAGCCGTCAGTGCCTGAGGCTGTCCCGGCCCTTCTCCACCGCCTGTTTCATCTTCCCCATGGCCAGTTCCGCCCGGCCTCTCCTCTGGAGGCTCTTGTTGCCGAGGGCCTTCCCGGTCGTCGCCTTGGCCTTGCCCTCGACGATCTGGCCGATGTTCCTGGTCTTCTTCGCGAAACCCATGTCGCGCTCCTTTCAGGGTTCTTCGGCGGGTGGCAGCAGGGTCCCGAGCGGCCCGAGATCCAGATTGAGGTCCTGCATCGTCAGCTCGTACCGGGCGCAGAGCTCCACCATCCGGTCGTGCAGAATCATCAGCGTCGCTCCCAGACGCTCCTCCTGTTCCTCCGTGAGGTCTCCGGCGTCGACCCGTTGCAGGGCCTGCCGTTCCATGAGCTGGCGCAGCAGCTCGACCAGGGTGAGGACGAGCTTCATCAGATCGCGCTCGACCGTGTCGGGGGCGGCGCTGATCCGATGCGCCGGCCGCCGGGCCGCGGGGCCGCCCGGGGGCGGGATGTCCTGCGGTGCGGCGGGCAGCAGGCGGAAGGCCCGGTGGGCCGCGTCGGCGACATCGTCGAAGCGGTTGCCGGGCCGGCGGTCCTCAGCCGTCATGGTCGTGCCGTACGGACGGTGCGAGCGGGGACCACGGGGAAGGGTTCTGTTCGCTGATGGAGACGATCAGCGCGCGCAGCGAGACGCGGACGAGGTCGATGTCGGCGATGGAGAGCACCACGTCGCCGGTGAGGACCACACCACCGCTGAGGAGCCGGTCCAGCAGATCGATCAGCGCGATCTGCCGGTCCGGCAGCGGCTCGTCCGTCCTTGCCGGGGGCCCGGCCGCCGGCCTCATGGAGCGGCACCCTTCAGCGGTTCGGTTTCGGGCGGCGTGGCGAAGGAGTACGGGGCCCAGGGCCCGGTGACCTCCACGCGCACCCCGGACAGCCCCTCGGCGGCCCGGGTGACATCGTCCCGGAAGCCCTCGGCGTGCCCCAGCGGCACCAGGTAGGCGTCGTTGACGACGTTCTCCCCCGGGCCGCGGGCGAGTTCGCCCTGCTGGACCCGGTGCTGGACCCGGTCGACCGCATGGCCGCGGGCGGCGGCCTCGACGCGCCGGGCGACCTCTTCGGCGTCGCGGTAGGCGTCCTCCCGGGACGCCCGCTGTGCCTTGCGGTGGCTGAGGTAGGCCCGTCCGGGGCTCAGGCCGGTGTCGGCGGGCGGCGCGGCCGGGCGGTCGGCGGGCGCGGGCGCCTCGACGTAGATCTTGACTCCCCACTCGGTGTGCGCGGCCAATTCGGCCAGCCGCTCGGCGAACGCCTCCTGGCGGTCCGCCAGCATCCGCCGCACCCGCTCGTCGTCGAGATACACCGTCGCGAGCCGGAGCGGCAGGACGGTGGCGCGGGCGGCCAGCGCCTCGATCACCCGGTGGTGGGCGCGGGCCACCGACTCCAGCCAGTCCAGATCCTCCAAGTTGGCGCGCAGCGCGGCCTCGTCGAAGTCCTGCTCGGGCACCGGGCTCACGGCGACCACCACCTCGTCGCGCTCGCCCGCCCGCACCAGATGCACGGGGGCCTCCGCGACCCCCGGCAGCCCGGACAGCGCCTCGGCCAGCGAACCGTCGGCATCCCGGGCGACGGCGTACGCATAGCTGATGACCTCGGTCATGACGCGTCCCGCTTCTTGCTACGGGGGCGGGCCTCGGCGCGTTTGGCGCGGGTGCCGCGGGCGGCGCGGCGCGCGGCCCGCCGACGGCGCTCCTCCGCCAGCTCTGCTTCCTCTTCGTCCGCTTCCTCCGCCGCTTCCGCTTCCTCCGGCTCTTCTTCCTCTTCTTGCTCTTCGTCCTCTTCTTCCTCGGCCGACGGCAGTTCGTCGCCCTCGCGCAGGGCCTCGATCTCGGCGCGCAGGCGGCGGTTCTCCTCGGTGAGCGAGCGGTAGCCGTCGGAGGCGTGGGAGGAGAGCGAGGGGTCGTGCTCCCACCAGTCGATGCCCATCTCCTTCGCCTTGTCCACCGAGGCGACGACCAGGCGCAGTTTGATGGTGAGCAGCTCGATGTCCAGCAGGTTGATCTGGATGTCGCCCGCGATGACGATGCCCTTGTCCAGGACCCGCTCCAAGATGTCGGCGAGGTTGGCCGAGGAGCCCTGGCCGCCGTACGGGCCGGCCCGGGACGGGTAGTCACCCATCCTCCTGGCGACGGGTTCGTTCACGGCCGCTGCACCTCGATTCCCGGCGTTGCGACGGGAGCGCGGGGCGGTGCTCCCGTTCCGCGGCGGCCACCGCGGTCAGATGTCGGTGCCCTGGGCATGCGCCCTGATCTCCTCCAGCCGGTCCAGCAACTCGTCCTCGCGCCGGTCGAAGGTCTCCTCGGAGATCTCTCCCGCCAGCAACGCGCGTTCCAGCTCGGCGAGTTCCCGCTCGACGGGTTCGGGGTCGTAGTACTCCTGCTCCGCGGCATCGAGGGTGCGTTCCAGGACCCAGGCCACGCTGCGCACCGGTGCCAGCGGAAGGGTGGCGAGTTGACTCAACAGGCCCATGGGGACTCCCTAAACGAAACTGTACGGCGGCAGCGGGCCGAGCAGCCGGAGGTCGAAGTCCTCCCCCAGCTCCTTGGCGAGATCCCGCTCCGCATCGAGGAAGCTCTTCTCGTTGTCCTCGTCGACCAGGAAGGACACGCTCAGGAAGTCGTTCCCGGTAGGCGCCGAGAGGCTCTCCTCCTGCGCGAATCCGCGGAGCGCGTCGAGGACCCCGCCGGCGAGCTGCTCCTGCCGTGCCTGCACTTCCTGCGCGACCATTTCGCCGAGGGCGAGCGGGAGTTCGGGCGCGGCATCGCCGCTTCTGATCTGCTCGTTGAGCTCGCGTGCCTGGTCCGAGTCGGTGAGGATCTGCCGCAGCAGCGCGTCCTCGTCCTGCGCCGCCTTCAGGTGGTATTCGGTGCATCCCTCCAGCGCTTCCAGCCGCTCGGCGAATTCGTCCGCCCGCTCCTTCAGGACGGCCCGTACGGCCTCGTCATCCGTGGTCGTGAAGCCGAACTGCAGGGGCAGGACCGTGCCGTCGGCCATCAGCCGTTCCTGTACGGCCTGATGGGCGCCGAGGTCCCGGCGTTTGGGACGCAGCTCCTCCGGGGCGTCGCTGACGACCGCGGACAGTTCGTGGCTCTGAACCGTGCGCAGGTCGGCCGGTGGGTTCCCCACTCCGTGGACGCCCTCCAGGTTCTGCGGATGGCTGGTCGCGACGATGGAGTAGACGTAAACCGACATCGCTCACTCCTTCCGGCGCCGGGCCGGCCGGCGAGCGGGACGCTCGCGCCGCTCGGCGGGCTCCTTGTGCCTCGTGCCGTGCTCCTCGTCGTCATCACTGCCGCCCTTGAGGGCGTCGGTCACCGCTTCCGCGGCGCCGGACAGCGCGCCCTTGGCCTTGCCGTGCGAGCCGCCCTCGGTCACCTCGCCGACCAGGTCGGTCAGCTGGGAGGGCGCCTTGCGTCCCGACTCCAGGTCGAGCCGGTTGCAGGCCTCGGCGAAACGCAGGTAGGTGTCGACGCTTGCGACGACGATGCGGGCGTCGATCTTCAGGATTTCGATGCCCACCAGCGACACCCGCACAAAGGCGTCGATGACCAGCCCGCGGTCCAGGATCAGATCCAGGATCTCGTAGAGGTTTCCGGAGCCTCCGCCGCCGCCTGGGGCAACGGTTCCTCCGCTTTGCGGCACCACAGTCACGGTGCCTCCCTTCACCGGCTCGCTCCGGCCTCGCGGAGCGGCCGTGTCGTGCGCCCGGCGAACGGTCCCCCGTGGCCTCCCGGGCCCTATCGGCGGTCGATCTGGCCGCGGGTGTAGCGGCGGGTGCGCTCGTACGCGACCAGTTCGCCTTCCTTGTCCAGCATGACGCGGTAGGTCGCCATCACGCTGGTCGTCCCGGGGACACGTTCCAGCTCCAGGACTTCCACCTCGGCCTGCCAGCCGTCCTCCGTCGGCTTCACCGCGGAGACGGACTCGGGAGCCCGCCCCAGCAGCTCCTTGAGCTGCTCCGCCGCGTACCGCATGGCACGTGGTGCCGAAACCGCACGGCCCGTGCGCGGTGTTTCGCTCCCGCTCCCGGGGCCGTCGTCCCGGCCACCGCCGACGCGTCCTGCGGTCTTCTTGACGGTCTTCCCGGCCGGTTTCCCCGCCGGTTTCCCGGCGGTCTTCTTGGCAGGTTTCTTGGCGGTCTTCTTGCTGGACGGACGCCGGACTCGTTCGGTCTCGTCCTCTTCGCCTGCGGCCATGTTCCTCTCCGGAATCGGAGGCGACATGCTGCCCGCGCCACTACAAAGAGGCGCCACTTCATGATACGCGGCACGGGCAGACCGCATCTCGGGACCGAAAATGCCTGGTCCGCGGGCAGCGCACGGCCGGACAGCGAGTGCCGCGGCCCGGTGGGCGGCGTAACGTCGGCACTGTCCCGGGAGAGACGTCAGGACGGTCTCGGCACGGGGAGCAACCGGCGGGCCGGAGTGGGTCTCGATGGCGCGACGACAGCTGTGTGCAGGTGGGCGATGACCGGCGGTACCGGGGCCGGCCCGGTGGACGACCCGGTGGGCCGGGCGCTGCTGTGCGCGATGCAGGAGACCGGGGCGTCCATCGGCGGGGTCTACGTGCTGGCGTCCGAAGCGCCCGTTCTGGAGCTGACCGTCATGAGCGGGGTGCCGGCACCGTTCCTGGCACCGTGGGACCGGGTCGCGCTGGCAGCCCCCATCCCGGTCGCCGTCGCCACCCGCGAACAGCGGCTGGTGTGGGCGGGCGGCCAGCAGCAGATGGCCCGCGACTTCCCCCGCACGGCGGTGGCGGTGCCGTACGACTTCTCGCTGGCGGCGGCCCCGGTCAGCGGCCCGGGCGGCGGCCGGGGCGCCCTGCTGCTGCTGTGGCCGGCCGGGCATCCGCCGGAGCTGTCGGCGGCGGACCACGAGGCGGTGGAGGCGGCATGCGTACGGCTGGCGGCGCTGCTGGAAGAGCGTCCCCGGCCCGACGGCTGCGGCCAGACCGAGGCGCCGCGGGTGCTGACCCCGCCGCCGGTGCGGGCCGTGCGCCCGGAGGAGGCGCTGGCGGCGGCCGACTACCTGGAACGGCTGCCCGGCGGATGCTGCGCCCTCGACCTGGAGGGACGCATCACCCTGGTCACCCAGGGCGCGATGGAACTGCTCGGTGAGACGGACAGCCGGCTGGTCGGGGCGCGCCCCTGGGAGGTCCTGCCGTGGCTGCGCGACCCGGCCTTCGAGGACCGCTACCGCGCCGCGGTGATCAGCCGCCGGCCGACGTCGTTCACCGCCAGCCGGCCACCGCACCACTGGCTCACCTTCCGGCTGTTCCCGGACGGCCGGGGGCTGAGCGTGTGGATCAGCCCGTCGGGCAAGAACTACGGCCCGGTGGCGCCGGCGCCCGCGCAGGGCGAGGTCGTGCCGGTGCGGGCCGGCCAGATCTACCACGTGCTGCATCTCGCGGCCGCCCTCACCGAGGCCGTGGGGACGCAGGACGTGGTCGATCTCGTCGCCGACCAGATCGTGCCGGCGTTCGGCGCCCAAGGCATGATCATGTATGTGGCGGAGGGCGGCCGGCTGCGCACGATCGGGCACCGCGGCTACTCCGCCGAGGCGATCGCCGCCTTCGAAGGGGTCGCACTCGGCGCCGCCAACAGCCCCGCCGTGCACGCCCTCACCACCGGCGAACCCTGCTTCTTCACCTCCCCCGAGGAGATGGAGCGGGACTACCCGGGGGTGCCGCGGCTGACCGGCAAGGCGGCGCGGGCCGTGCTGCCGCTGATCGTGTCCGGCCGCCCGGTCGGCTGCTGCATCCTCTCGTACACCCGCCCCCGCAGCTTCAGCCTGGAGGAACGCCAGGTCCTCACCTCGCTGGCCGGGCTGATCGCCCAGGCACTCGACCGGGCTCGCCTCTACGACACCAAACAGCAGTTGGCGCACGATCTGCAGGCCGGACTGCTGCCGCACGGGCTGCCCACGGTGCCGGGGTTCGCCGTCGCCGCCCGTTACCTGCCGTCGACCCGCGGTATGGACATCGGCGGCGACTTCTACGACCTGATCCGCCTCAACGAGGACAGCGTCGCCGCCGTCATCGGTGACGTCCAGGGGCACAACGCGGCGGCCGCCGCCCTCATGGGACAGGTCCGCACCGCCGTCCGCGCCTATGCCACCGCCGGTGCCGCGCCGGGCGAGGTGCTGGCCCGTACGAACCGGCTGCTGACCGACCTGGACCCGGGGCTGTTCACCAGCTGTCTGTACGTCCACATCGATCTGCGGACCCGCCACGCGTACCTGGCCGGCGCCGGCCATCCGCCGCCGCTGCTCCGCCACCCCGACCGGCACACCACCGTGCTCCACGTGCCCCCGGGCCTGCTGCTGGGCATCGAGCCCGGGGCCCGGTACTCCATCGCCGAGATCACGCTGCCGCCGCGCTCCGTCCTGGCCCTCTACACCGACGGCCTGATCGAAACGCCCGGCGCCGATCCGGACCGCTCCGTCGATGACCTCGCCGCACGCCTCAACGACGCGCCGCCCCTGAGCCCGGACCGCCTCGCCGACACCCTCTTGGAGAACCGGCACGGCGATGCGGACCGGCAGGACGACGTGGCCCTGATGCTGCTGGCCGCGCTGCCGGTGGGGCCGGGGGCTCCGGCTTGAGGCGCCGGGACGGGGGCGCGCTGTGCCGGGACTCGCCGCGGCACGCCGTAGCCGTACGGGGACCGGGCGGCGTCCGCGATGCTCATCCGGCCGAACCGGGCGAGGGTCCGCTCGGTCAACTGCCCCGTGGTGAGCCGGGCGGTGCAGCGCGCCCGGGGCCGGGCCGCGGTGCCGGCTCCCGGTCCGGGGCGGGCGGTGGGGGCGGCTGCGGCTCGGGGTGGACGGGGTCCAGCGGGCCGGGCGGTGGCGGGTTCGGCACCTTGTGGCCGGGGTGGGGCTCCGCCTTGTGCCCCACCGCCACACATGTCTCGGTGCGTTCCCTCAGCAGCACGGGGTGTGCCGTCGGCATGCGCCAGCTCCTTCCGGTCGCCTCATGGTTCACGGCTGCGGGTGCCCCGTCCGCGGCCGCTCACACCTGGGCGCGGCACCGAGGTGCGCGGCCTGCTCCGGGGACGGCGCTACGGTGCGTTCGACCGTCGGGAGCCGGACCGAGCCAGGCTCTGCCGTCCGGGCCCCCGACCCGCGGAAGGCGCCCTGGAGCTGGTGCAGATGCGGATTCCGGCCGTAAAGGCAGTGCGTACGGGCCAACAGAGCGCCGTCCCGGCCAAGTTCCCGGCTGATGTTCTCCCGGGCCGGCTGCGGCACAGGGCCGACGTGGCAGCCGCGCACCGTCGGGGCGCAGAGCACCGCCGTCCCGCCCCGGGTGACGCCCCGCCGTACACTCGTCCGCCGTCCCGTCAGCATCCGCCCCGCCGCGCCGGGCCGGATGCGACCACCATGCCCGGCCACTCCCCACGAGACAGGCACACCCATGACGCCCCACCAGCCCTCCAACACCCCTTACTCCTCCGGATTGTTGGGCAATGACGCCGCCAGTGAAGCCGACCGCTTGGCGTCCATCCAGCGCAGCGTCGACGCGTTCACCACCGGAATCCTTGACGGCCTTCCCCTCGACACCTCATGGAACTGCCTGGAACTGGGCGCGGGCGCCGGCTCCGTCGCCTATTGGCTGGCCGGACGCTGCCCCGAGGGGCGGGTGGTCGCCGTCGACCTCGACACCCGCCACCTGGACGCCGGCCGGGCCGCGAACCTTGAGGTCCAGGAGGCCGACATCACGCGCGGGGACTACGCGCCCGGCCGTTTCGACCTCATCCATGCCCGCTACCTGTTCTGCCACCTCCAGGAGCGCGACGACATGATCGCGCAGGCCGCCCGATGGCTCTCCCCCGGCGGATGGCTCGTCATCGAGGAGCCCTACCACCTGCCGGCCGAGACCTCGCCCTTCCCCCTGGTCCGGCGCATCCTTGACGCCTATCAGCGCACCTACCGCGAGCACGGCGCCGATATGACCTGGGCCCGCGCCCTGCCCTCCCTCCTCGCGCGCAGCGCGCTGACCGAGGTGGCCTTCGCCGCGAACCCCGGCTGTATGGGCGGGCTGGACAAGGACCGCTGGCTCCCGCTCATCTCCCAGGCGGCTCCGGCGCTGCTCGCCGACGGTCTCGTCACGGAAGCCGACCTGGCCGGGTTCGCCGCGCTGCTCAAGGACCCGGCGTTCCTCGACATCCCGCAAATCACCCTGTCCGCATGGGGCCGCCGCCCGGAGCGGTGATCACTGGCCGCGGTTTCCGGAGCGCGGGTCCGTGTGGCGCCGGCCTTGCCGAGGAGGCGGTCCACCGCTCGATCGAGCAGGGTCCGGCCCTCCCCGGGGTGCCACCAGAAGGACCAGTTGATGTCGATCGTCATCTCGATGAACTCGTCGTATGCGAGCCCGTCGGGGTAGACCGTCCCGGAGGACTTCTCCGCCCGCGGCAGGAACGGATACCAGACGCTGGGTGATGCTCGGTCGGTCCCGGGGCCCGGTGTCTCGCATAGCCGTTCACTGTGCGGCAGAGCGCGGCCTCGACGGCCCACCCGCCGTACGTCCCGCCGGATGCCCGGCCGGCCGCTGGAATTCGCCAAGATCAACACCAGACAAACAGATCCTCACCTGGTAGAACACAGGGCAGAGACCCGGCTGAATTTCGCACCCGGAGGTACCCGTGAAGATGCTGATCAATGTCGCCGAGACCGTGGTCACCGATGCCCTGCGGGGGATGGCCGCGGCGCACCCCGAGCTGGTGGTGGATGCCGAGAACCGGGTGATCGTGCGGCGGGACGCGCCGGTGGCCGACAAGGTGGCGCTGGTGTCCGGCGGCGGCAGCGGACACGAGCCGCTGCACGGAGGGTTCGTCGGGCCCGGCATGCTGGACGCGGCCTGTCCGGGTGAGGTCTTCACCTCGCCGGTGCCGGATCAGATGGTGCGGGCCGCGGCGGCCGTGGACAGCGGGCGCGGTGTGCTGTTCATCGTGAAGAACTACACCGGGGACGTCCTCAACTTCCAGATGGCGGCGGAGCTGGCGGAGGACGAGGGCGTACAGGTGGCCAGTGTGCTGGTCGACGACGATGTCGCGGTGACCGACTCGACGTTCACCGCGGGGCGGCGCGGTACCGGGGCGACCCTCTTCGTGGAGAAGATCGCCGGTGCCGCGGCCGAGGAGGGCATGCCGCTGGAGCGGGTGGAGGCGCTGGCCCGGCAGGTGGTGGCGTCGTCGCGCAGTTTCGGGGTGGCGCTGAGCCCCTGTACGACCCCGGCGAAGGGCAGCCCGACGTTCGATCTCCCGGCCGGTGAGCTGGAGTTGGGGGTCGGCATCCACGGCGAGCCGGGGCGGGAGCGCCGGGCGATGATGACCTCGCACGAGATCGCGGACTTCGCGGTGGACGCGATCCTGGAGGACCTGGACCCGCGGCTACCGGTGCTGGTGCTGGTCAACGGCATGGGTGCGACACCGCTGCTGGAGCTGTACGGATTCAACGCGGAGGTCCGCCGGGTGCTCGACGAGCGGGGCGTGGCGGTGGCCCGTACGCTCGTCGGCAACTATGTGACCTCGCTGGACATGGCGGGCTGCTCGGTGACGCTGTGTCAGGTCGACGGGGAGCTGCTGCGGCTGTGGGACGCGCCGGTGCAGACGGCGGGGCTCCGCTGGGGACGGTGAGCGGCCGTCCGTGGCCGTACCCGACCTGTACCCCTGTCGCTTCTTACTCAGTACCTGAACTACCAAGGAGAGTGTCCGTGTCCGAAACAGTGCTGGATGCCGCGTTCTTCGTCCGCTGGATGACAGCGGCGGCCGCCGTCATCGACCGGGAGGCCGACCGGCTCACCGAGCTGGACTCCCCCATCGGTGACGCCGACCACGGAAGGAACATGCAGCGCGGCTTCGCGGCCGTGGTCAAGCTGCTGGAGACGGAGCCGCCGGCGACGCCCGGTGCCCTGCTGACCGCCGCCGGACGGCAGTTGATCTCCAGCGTGGGCGGGGCGTCCGGACCGCTCTACGGGACGCTGCTGCGGCGCGCCGGCAAGACGCTGGGCGACGCCGAGAAGGCCTCGGTGGAGGAGCTGCGGTCGGCGCTGGCCGCCGGAGTGGCCGCGGTGGGGCAGCTCGGCGGTTCGGCGCCGGGTGACAAGACGATGCTCGATGCGCTGACGCCGGGCGTCGTGGCGCTGGCGGACTCCTTCGACGCGGCTGCCGCGGCCGCCCTGGAGGGTGCGCTGGCGACCGTACCGATGCAGGCCAGAAAGGGCCGGGCGAGCTATCTGGGAGAGCGCAGCATCGGGCATCAGGATCCGGGGGCGGCGTCCTCGGCGCTGCTGTTCGCGGCACTCGCGGAGGTGGCCAAGTGAGCGCGGCGACGGCGGGCGGTACGGACGGCGGGGCCGCGCCGGTCGGAGTGGTGCTGGTGTCGCACAGCGGGCCGGTCGCGGAGTCGGTGGCGACGCTGGCGGCCGGGCTGGCCGGCGGCGCCGACACGGTGCCGGTGGCCGCCGCGGGCGGTACCCCGGACGGCGGTCTCGGCACGAGCGCGGAGCTGATCACCGAGGCGGCGCGGACGGTGGACCGCGGTGCCGGGGTGGCGATCCTGGTCGACCTGGGCAGCGCCGTCCTGACCGTCAAGACGCTGATCGCCGAGGGCGACGAACTCCCCGAGGGGTCGCGGCTGGTGGACGCGCCGTTCGTCGAGGGCGCGGTGGCCGCGGTGGTCACCGCGTCGGCCGGGGCGGACCTGGACGCGGTCGCGGCGGCGGCCGGGGAGGCGTACGGCTACCGCAAGGAGTGAGCGACGCGGCGCGCGGGGCCGCCGGCCCGTTCAGGGTTTGCGGGCGACGCCCGCGTAACAGGCGGCCTCCGCGTCGGTGACATGGGTGGCGTCCTCGGGCCGGTCGGGGCGCCACTGGTGGGAGAGCGTGAGACCCGGCTCCAGCAGCTCCCAGCCGTCGAAGAAGCGCAGGATCTCGGCGCGGGAGCGGAACTGGAGCCGGGTGCCCGCATCGCCGTAGATCGCGACGATCTGCCGCATCGCCTCGGGGCTGAAGTCCGGTGTCGCATGGCTCAGCGCCAGGGTGCTGCCGCTGGGCAGGGCGGCCTTGAGGGTCTCGACGACGGCATGGGCGCGGTCCCGGCCGTCGTCGGGGACGAAGTGCATCAGGGCGTTCAGGCTGAGCGCGACCGGGCGGGTCAGATCGAGGGTGTCGCGCAGCTGGGGCGCGGCGAGGATGCCCTCAGGGTCGTTGACATCGGCCTGGACGTACGCCGTACGGCCCTCGGCGGTGCTCAGCAGCAGGGCCGCGGCGTGCGCGAGGACGATCGGGTCGTTGTCGGTGTAGACCACCCGGGCGTCGGGGGCGATGCCCTGGGCGATGTCGTGGAGGTTGGGCGGGGTGGGGATACCGGTGCCGATGTCGAGGAACTGCCGCAGGCCGGAGGCGGCCAGGACCCGGGTGGCGCGGTGCATGAACTCGCGGTTGATGCGGGCGGCGACCAGCGCGGCGGGAAAGACGCCCAGCACGCTGCCGGCGGCCATCCGGTCCGCCAGGAAGTTGGTCTTGCCGCCCAGGAAGTAGTCATAGATCCGGGACGAGTGGGCCCGGTCCAGCCGTAAGTCCACCACGGAATGCTGCTCGTTCATCCTGCGCTGCCTCCCCAGTACGGCATCCGGCCCGGCGCCCGCCCCCAATGATGCCCGTTCCGTGCGCCGTGCACTTCGGACGGCGTGCCAAATCCCGCCGTGCGCCCGGACGTTGGCGTGGGATGCCCCGTATGTCCCACGAGGTGCCGGGGCGCACCCGATGCGATCAGGACGGAGGCCGGGCCGGCGCCGCAAGTGGTCACATGCCATGGTCATGCGTAGTCATATGAATACGCAGCGGCAGATTTTTGCCCCACCGATGCCACAAATGGGGTCACTTTCCGGTTCATTGGAAGGTGGGAGCAATCGCTCTCCCGATGCCTCCGGCGCCTCGGCGCCCGGCTCGGTGCACGTCAAACGGAATGAGGACGGCTTGTGAGTGCAGACCGGGACCGACAGCTACCGGCGTGCGCTCCGGCGCATGTCCGTACCGCGGAGTTAGCACCGCTCCCCCGCTGTTCGCTCCCGGCCCCCGGCTCGGAACCGTTCGACCGCCGCCTGTCGATCACCTTCGAGGCGTTTCTGGCCACGCATGCGCGAAAGTGGCTGACCTACGCCTATCTGCACACCGGCAGCGAGGCCGCGGCCCGTGAGGTCACCCGGGCGGCCTACGGGCAGCTCGGCCGGCTGTGGCCGCATGCGCTGCGGCAGGCGTCGGTGGAGGCGTACGCCTGGTCGGTGCTCAAGGAACGGGTCGTGGAGTGGCTGTACGACCACCACCAGCCCACCGCGCTCACCGAAACCGCCGCCTTCGCCGTCGTCACCCAGGCCCTGCTGCGCGAGTGCCAGCAGCAGTTCGCGATGCTGGAGGGCCAGTTGGGGCTGTACGCGGCGATCGCCCGGCTGCCGGAGCGGCAGTGCGACGTGATCGTGCTGCGCCATGTGATCGGGTACAGCGACGCACAGATCGGCGCCCTGCTCGGCGTCGACGAGGTCACCGTCCGCTCCTACGCGAGCCGCGGCAAGCGCAAGCTCGCCGCCGCGCTCGGCATCGATCAGGGAAACACAAGGGGGAACTGACATGTGGCACACCCGTCCCACCGACCGCCGGGAGACCGTCGAGACGCTGCTCAGCGCGGCCGCGGCGGTGTCCGGCATCGACGGTCTGGCCGGATTCTGCGACCTCGACGACGCGGGCGCGCTCGGCGGCCTGGGCGCGTCGCTGCGTTCGGGCGCGGTGGCCCCGGACGGTCTGCGGACGACGGTGCGGCCGGACCGGGCCGACCAGGGCGCGCCCAGCACGTATCCCAGCGCCCGCGACGAGGCCACCCATGAGCTCCAGCTGGCCTGTGCGCTGGTGGTCAATGCCGCGGCGGCCGCGGCGAGCCTGGAGCGGCTGGTCGACGAGCATCACATCGACCCCGAGGGCGCGCTGGTCTTCGCCTGTCTGCTGCACATCACCGGGCGCACCGACGCGGCGCACTTCTGGTGGCACTTCGGCGCCGGCGCGGGCAGCCGGACGGCCGCGTACTGCCTGTATCTCTCGCACCGCCGCAACGGCGAGTACCGCGACGCCGCCTACTGGCGTGAGCAGGCCGCCCACGCGCCGGACGAGGAGCGCCGCTCGGTGGCGGCGTTCGACGAGAAGCAGCTGCTTCCGGACGCGGCCCGGCACAACCTCCTCGTCCAGTGGCACAGCGGGCTCGCCCCGACCCTGCCGACCGCCCTGGAGAACGTGATCAACCGTCTCGTGGTGGACAGCGACGACGAGGACTTCGGAGAGATCCCCCGCCCCTCCCCCACGCTCGTCCAGGACCTGGGCCGGGCCGAGTAGCCACCCGCCGCGCGCCGGACGGGTGCGCCGGCCGGCGGCCTCAGAAGTCGTCCGCCCCGGCGGGCGGGCCGTCCACCGCGGGCGGCCACTCCGGGCGGCTGGCGTCGGGGACCGCGGTCAGCGCATGGCCGACGGTGGGGTAGCAGGAGAAGACGTTCAGGGACTGGGTGCCGATCAGCAGCCGCAGCATCCGTACACCGAGCGAGGCCAGCAGGAGCCTGCCCTCCAGGCGGCGGCAGAGCCACTCCAGGGCGAGCAGGCAGCTCAGCCCCCGAGAGTCGCAGAAGCGCAGCGCGGTCAGGTCCAGCACCAGAAAGCGGTGGCCGGCCGAGACCACCTCCCGCGCCTCGGCCAGAAAGGCCTGCTCGGTGCGGAGGTCCAGCTCCCCGCTCACCCGCAGCACCGCGCACTCCTCCGCCTGCACGATCGCAGTGACCGCCAACGACCGCATCTCCGAGCTCATGCCGTCCAGACTAAGCGCCCCCGCCGACCGCATCACCGTGTTGGCCCGCCCGTGCACACCGGGCACGCCCGGATACGGCCCCGGCCCGTCGCGCCCGAACGGACCCGCCATACGTGCCGTACGGGCACCCGTTCGTGCACATTGCCAAGCTGACAGCGCCCCGAAGCGGGCAGAAACGGTCAGGTTTTTTGCCACGACGGACAGCCTGTCGCGCCGCCCCGGTTGCTATAAACCTGATGCGGGCGGAAACGGTCAGGTCCGTGACCGAACGCAGAACGGAAGCAGGCGGAAAGCGGCAGGAGTGAGCCATGAGAGCCGAGGAACGCCAGCATCGGATCCTCGCGCTCGCCCGGCAGTCGGGCCGGGTCGAGGTCGCCGAGGCCGCGTCGGAGTTCGGGGTCGCCCGTGAGACGGTGCGGCGCGATCTGAGCGAGCTGGAGCGCCGGGGCCTGGTCCGGCGGACGCACGGCGCGGCGTATCCGGTCGAGAGCGCCGGGTTCGAGACCACGCTGGCCCGGCGGGAAACCCAGCAGGTGGACGAGAAACGCCGGATCGCGGCGGCCGCCGCGGCGCTGGTCGGCGAGGCCGAGACGGTCTTCGTCGACGAGGGCTACACCCCTGAGCTGGTCGCCACACTGCTGCCCACCGACCGGCCGCTGACCGTGCTCACCGCCTCGCTGCGGACCGCCTCACTGGTCGCGGCGTCCGAATCGACCACCGTCCTGCTGGCCGGCGGCCGGGTCCGCTCCGGGACCCAGGCCACGGTGGGCTCCTGGGCCCGGGACATGCTCGCCCGGTTCGTGATCGACCTGGCGTTCCTGGGGGCGAACGGAATCTCCCGGGAGCACGGGCTGACCACTCCGGACCCGGCGGTCGCGGAGGTGAAGGAGCAGGCCGTCCGCTCCTCGCGGCGGCGGGTGCTGGTGGGGGTGCACAGCAAGTTCGGGGCCAGCAGCTTCTGCCGGTTCGCCGAGGTACGTGATTTCGACACGATCGTGACCGACGCCGGGCTGTCCGCGCCGGAGGCACATCGCTACTCGCTCCTGGGGCCGCAGGTGCTCCGGGTCTGACCGCGGCCGGGGCCGCCGGACGACCGGCCCCGCACCGCGCCCACCACATCCCCCACACCGACCGCCGACCGCCGAACGCCGGGCCCGCACCGCCGGCCGCCGGACGGCCCCTGGGCGTACCCGCATATCGACGCGGAACGCCCCGCAAAAATCGCTTGTGCGGCATTTGACCGGACATGCACGTCCCCACTTGTCCCCAGAAAGGTACGAGCCGTGAGAGCACGATCCCCCGGACCAGGCCGCGGCGGCCGCCCCCTAGGGCTGACCGCCCTCGCCGCGGCCCTGGCGCTGTCCACCACCGGCTGCTACCACGGCGCCGGCGACGCGGGCAACGAGAGCCGCAACAGCATCAACGTCCTGATGGTCAACAACCCGCAGATGGTGGATCTGCAGCGGCTCACCGCCGAGCACTTCACCAAGGAGACCGGCATCAAGGTCAACTTCACCGTGCTGCCGGAGGACGATCTGCGCGACAAGATGAGCCAGGACTTCTCCAGCCAGGCCGGGCAGTACGACGTGGCGAGCGTCAGCAACTACGAGACGCCGATCTACGCCCGCAACGGCTGGCTGACCGAACTGGGCACCCGGGCCGCCAAGGACCGTGCGTTCGACCAGGGCGACATCCTTCCGCCCGTCCGCTCCTCCCTCACCGCCGCCGACGGCAAGATCTACGCGGAGCCGTTCTACGGCGAGTCCTCGTTCCTGATGTACCGCAAGGACCTCCTCAAGGAGGCCGGGCTGACCATGCCGGCCCGTCCCACCTGGCACCAAGTGGCCGCACTGGCAGAAAAGTTGGACGGCTTCCGGAAGGACATGAAGGGGATCTGTCTGCGCGGCCAGCCGGGCTGGGGACAGCTCGCGGCCCCGCTGACGACCGTGGTGAACACCTTCGGCGGGACCTGGTTCACCAAGGACTGGCAGCAGCGGGTCGACAGCCCGGAGTTCACCCGGGCCACCCGGTTCTACGTGGACCTGGTCCGCAAACACGGTGAGGCGGGCGCCCCGCAGGCCGGCTACACCGAGTGCCTCAACGACATGCAGCAGGGCAAGGTCGCCATGTGGTACGACGCCACGGCCGGCGCCGGTTCGCTGGAGGGCACCGGCTCCAAGGTCGCGGGCAAGGTCGGCTACGCACCGGCACCGGTGGAGCGCACCCGGGATGCCGGCTGGCTCTTCACCTGGGCCTGGGGCGTGCAGAAGGCCAGCACACACCAGGACGCGGCCTGGAAGTTCATCCGCTGGGCCTCGGGCAAGGGTTACGAGCGGCTGGTGGGCCGCGAGCTGGGCTGGGCGAACGTGCCCGGCGGCAAGCGGGCCTCCCTCTACCGCGATCCGGCCTACCTCAAGGCGTCCGGTGCGTTCGCCGGGCCGACCGAACGGGCGATCAGCTCGGCCCGGCCCGACGACCCCGGCGTACAGCGGCGGCCGGCCCCCGGCATCCAGTTCGTCGGCATCCCCGAGTTCGCCGACCTGGGCACCAAGGTGTCCCACGAGATCAGCTCGGCCATCGCCGGGAAGCAGAGCGTGTCCGAGGCCCTGAGGAACAGCCGGCGACCGGCGCGGGAGGTGTCCGATGCCTATACGAACCACTGAGCCGGCAACCGGGGCCAAGACGACGGCCGTCACCGGCGCCGACGGCCCGGCCACGGCCCGCGCCCGCGCCCGCCGCGCCGAGCGGGCGAAGGACTGGGCCCGGCGCGCCCCGCTCCTCCCCGCGCTGGTCTTCCTCGTCCTCGTCACCCAGCTCCCGTTCGTGGCCACCGTGGTGATCTCCTTCACCCGCTGGAACGCGCTGGCCCCCGAGAACCGCGGCTTCGCCGCCCTCGACAACTACCGGGCCGTCTTCACCGATCCTGCGATGCGGGCGTCGGTGGGCACGACGGTGCTGCTGACCGTGACGGTGGTGCTGGTCAGCCTGCTGCTCGGGCTGGGTCTTGCGCTGCTGCTGGACCGCGGCTTCCGCGGGCGCGGCGTCGTCCGCACCCTGCTCATCACGCCGTTCCTGGTCGTCCCCGTCGCCTCCGCGCTGTTGTGGAAACACGCGCTGTACAACGCCTCGTACGGGCTGCTCAACGGCGCGCTGACCTGGATATGGGGGCTGTTCGGCAGCGACAGTCCGCCGCAGCCGGACTGGATGACCGACTCGCCGCTGGCCGCGGTGGAGGTGTCGCTGATCTGGCAGTGGACGCCGTTCATGATGCTGATCCTGCTGGCCGGACTGCAGAGCCGGGCGGCGGACGCCGTCGAGGCGGCCCGGATGGACGGCGCCTCGGCCTGGGACATCTTCCGCTATCTGACCCTCCCGCATCTGCGTCGCTACCTCGAACTGGCCGCGCTGCTGGGCACGGTGTACGTCGTGCAGAACTTCGACGCGGTGTTCACCATCACGTCCGGCGGTCTGGGCACGGCCAACCTTCCGTACACCATCTACCAGACCTTCTATCAGGCCCATGACTACGGACGGGCGTCCGCGCAGGGCGTCGTCGTCGTGCTGTGTTCGCTGCTGGTGGCGACCTTCGCGCTGCGCACCGTCTCGTCCCTGCTGCGCGAGGAGGTCACCCGATGAACCGCGCTCTCCCGGCCCCGCGCCGCCCCGGCTCCCCCGCCGCCCGGCGCCGGCGCCACACCGGCACCCTGCTGGGCCTGACCGCCTGGCTCTGCGGAATCGGCTTCTTCCTGCCCGTGGCCTGGATGGTGCTGACGTCCTTCCACAGCGAGACGGACGCGGCGACCAATCCGCCGAGCGTCGGCGCGGGGCTGAGTCTGCACGGCTACCGCGAGTTCTTCGGCGCGGGCAGCGGGGTCAGCCCCTGGCCGCCGCTGGTCAACTCGCTGACCGCGTCCGTCGTCGCCACCGTGCTGGTCCTGCTGCTGGCGGTGCCCGCCGCCTACGCGCTGGCCATCAAACCGGTGCGCAAATGGAGCGACGTCCTCTTCTTCTTCCTCTCGACGAAGATGCTGCCGCTGGTGGCCGGGCTGCTGCCGGTCTATCTCGTCGCGCAGAACGCCGGGATGCTCGACAGCATCTGGCTGCTGGTCCTCCTCTACACCTCGATGAATCTGCCGATCGCGGTGTGGATGATGCGCTCGTTCCTCGCCGAGGTCCCGGTGGAGATGCTGGAGGCCGCCTCGATCGACGGGGCGGGGCTGACCTGCACCCTCACCCGGATCGTGGCACCGGTCGCCATGCCCGGCATCGCGGCGACGGCCCTGATCTCCTTCATCTTCAGCTGGAACGAGCTGCTGTTCGCCCGGGTCCTGACCGGCATCGTGGCCGGCACCGCGCCGGTGTTCCTGACCGGACTCGTGACCAGCCAGGGCCTGTTCCTGGCCAAGGTGTGCGCCGCCGCCACCGTCATCTCCCTCCCGGTGATCGTCGCCGGGTTCGCCGCCCAGGACAAACTCGTCCAGGGCCTGTCGCTTGGAGCCGTGAAATGAAAGCCGCAGTGATCAGCGCCCCCGGCACGGTCGAGGTCACCACCGTCGAGGACCCGGCTCCCGGCCCCCGCGAGGTGGTGGTCTCGGTCGCCGCCTGCGGGCTGTGCGGCACCGATCTGCACATCCTCCAGGGCGAGTTCGCGCCCACCCTGCCGGTCGTGCCGGGCCATGAGTTCGCCGGTACGGTCGTGGCGACCGGCAGCGCCGTCACCGAGCTGGCCGAGGGCGACCGGGTGGCCGTCGACCCCTCGCTCTACTGCTACGAATGCCACTACTGCCGCATCGGCCGCAACAACCTCTGTGAGCGCTGGGCCGCCATCGGGGTGACCACGGCGGGCGGCGCCGCGGAGTTCGCCGTCGCCCCCGTCGGGAACTGCGTCAAGCTGCCCGATCACATCAGCACCGAGGACGCGGCGCTGATCGAGCCGCTCTCCTGCGCCGTACGCGGCTACGACATCCTGCGCTCACAGCAGTTGGGCACCCGGGTCCTGATCTACGGCTCGGGCACCATGGGCCTGATGATGCTCGAACTCGCCAAGCGCACCGGCGCGGCCGGGGTCGACGTCGTCGACCTCAACCCGCAGCGGCTGGCCACCGCCCGTACCCTGGGCTGCGACGCCGCGGCCGGCTCCGCCGACGAGCTGGACCGCCCGCGGGGCTGGGACGTGGTCATCGACGCCACCGGCAACGAACGCGCCATCCAGGACGCCCTGGGACGCGTCGGCAAGGGCGGCACCTACCTCCAGTTCGGCGTCGCCGACTACGCCGCCCGCGCCACCATCGACCCCTACCGCATCTACAACCAGGAGATCACCATCACCGGCTCCATGGCCGTCCTCCACAGCTACGAACGCGCCGCCGCTCTCTTCTCGGCAGGCACCCTCGACCCGGACATCTTCATCAGCGACCGCCTCCCCCTGGACCGCTACGCAAAGGCCCTGAGCCGCTTCCAGGCGGGAGAGGGGCGGAAAATTCTGGTACGGCCCTGAGGCGGGGCCCGGGGCGGTCTTCGGGGCCGCCCCGGGGGCCCACCGCACAGCCCTTGCTTGACAGTTCGTGCACCCGGGCGACAGCATCCGGCCGGTGGAGATCACCCAGCTGACCCCAGCGGAGCGCCGTGTCTGGCAGGCGTTCCCCCTCGGCGAGGGCATCGACTTCCGGGAGGGCGCCGATGACGACCCCGGCGGTGGCGGCGCCTGGGGCCCCGAGCGGACCGTGCGTGCCGCGGTGCTCCGGAAGATGCTGCTCAACGGGCCGTCACGGGCCGGTGAGATAGCGGGGCTGAAGCTGTGGGGTGCCCGTATCACCGGGGAGCTGAACCTCAAGTACGGCAGGGTGGAGCAGCCGGTAAGACTGCGGTCCTGCTACTTCGAGGAGACGCCGGATCTGTACGGCGCCACGCTGCGCATCCTGGCGCTGAACGACTCGGTCCTGCCGGGGCTCACGGCCGGACACCTTCACGTGGACGGAGTACTGCGGCTGACCTGTTGCCGTATCAAGGGCCCGGTGCGGCTGGCCGGGGCGCAGATATCCGGGGCGGTCTTCGCCAATGGGGCCCACTTCGGTGATCCGGAGGCCGCGGAGCGCCCGGAGGAGCCGGTTCTCCAGCTGAACCACGCCGACATCGGCACCGACCTCTGGGCACCGGGCCTGGTCACCCACGGCCGGATCCGGCTGAACGGCGCCACCGTCGGCGGACAGATCACGCTCAACGACGCGCAGCTCAACGCCCCCGGCGATCACGCACTGGAGGCCGAGACCCTCGCCGTCGGCACCGATGTGCACGCGATGCGGCTGCGTGCCCACGGCCGGGTCGACCTGCGTGGGGCCCGGATCGGTGGCCAGCTCAACCTCGCCTATGCCGCCCTCGCCAACCCGGGCGGGGTCGCCTTACGCGTCAGCAGCTGCGTCGCGGGCGAGATGTGGCTGCGCGAGGCGAAGCCCGTGGTGGGCACGGTCAATCTGCGCCGCGCCCAGTTCGACGTCCTGTACGTCCCGCCGGAGGTCTGGCCGGACGAGGTCAAGCTCGACCGGCTCACCTACGGCTCACTGCTCCCGCACCTTCCCGCCGAGGAACGGCTCCCGGTGCTGGAGCGCGAGCGCGCCGGTTACGTGTCGTACTCGTACGAGCAGCTCGCGGACGCCTACCGCTCGGCGGGGGACGAAGCCGCCGCCCGCACCGTCCAGTTGGCCAAGCTCCGCCGTCACCGCCGCACCCTGCCCTGGTACGCCAAGGTCTGGGGTCACCTCCAGGACGCCACCGTCGGCTACGGCTTCCGCCCGATGCGCGCCGCCGGCTGGTTGCTGGCCCTGCTGCTCATCGGCGCCCTCGCCTTCGCCCTGCACCCGCCGCGCCCGCTGAAGGCCGACGAGGCCCCGGACTTCAACCCGTTCTTCTACACCCTCGATCTGCTGATGCCGATCATCGGCTTCGGCCAGGAGGGGGCCTTCGCACCGCGGGGCTGGTACCAGTGGCTCTCGTACCTGCTGGTCGTCACGGGCTGGACGCTGGCCACGACCATCGCGACGGGCATCACGCGCTCCTTGGCCCGTCAGTAGCGAGGCGGTCCGGCCACTCAGGGAGTCCGGATCGGCGCGAGCCGCCATTCCCCGGAGTGGCCGGGCGGGAGCGCCACGTCCCGCCGGACGGCCGCGTAATAGCTCTCACGGGCGGCGCGCTGGCGCTGGAGCAGACCGGACCAGGTTTCCGGGCTGTGGGTCCGGTCCCGCAGGAAGCCTTCCATGTCCATCACCGCGACGACCCATGCGCGGGCCTTCTCCACCACCTCCGGGCTGCCGAGCATCAACAGCGCTTCCCCGGCCGGATCCCGGGCGTCGGTGGCTTCGGCCAGCTGAGGCGCCGCCTCCTCGGGGGACAAGGGGTGCGGATGGGGATCGTTGCCGAGGTGGGCCGCGACCCGGTACGTCAAGGTCACGCTCTTCTTCAGCGACCTGGCGTAGTCGGCGTAGACCGTCAGCCGCCGTTCCTCCCAACGGACCGCCTGCTCGCGGCGGAAGCGGGCCTGATCGCCGCGCATGACCGCAAGATACGATCCGAGGGCGCCGATCACCACGCCTATCAGGGCGGGGAGTTGTTGTATGAAGGCCGACATGGGCACACGGTATATCGCGATGACGGAGCCGATGTGACGTTACGTCCGTCGCAACTCCGCCCTCACCCCGGAAGATTCACCATCGCCCCCGCGCGTTCGGCCGTGGCGCGCGCCCACGGGCTGGAGCTGATCGCGGCGAGGGCGAGGGTGCCCGTGCCGAGGGCGAGGAGTATCCACCACACGTGATGTGCCGCGTGCGTGAATGCCGTTCCGCCGTGGGTGAGGTGGGGGCCGATGATGGTGCCGGAGATCGCGACGCCCAGGGTGGTGCCGGTCTGGCGCCCGGTGGAGGCCAGGGAGCCGGCCAGGCCGGCCATGGAGCGGGGCATTCCGGAGAGCGCCGCGTTGGTGATCGGCGGGTTGACCGCGCCGAGGAAGACGCCGAACAGCAGGTAGACCGCCAGTACGGCAGGGAGAGGGGTGCCCGGGCCGATCCCCAGTGACAGGCCGCCGCCGAGAGCCAGGGCGCTCCCTGCCACCACCAGGGGTATCAGGGGGCCGCGCGCGCCGACCATGCGCCCGGCGAGCGGCGCCACCACCAGGACCGGCAGCCCGACCGGGAGCAGGCACAGCCCGGCCGCCACCGGCGGCAGACCGCGTACGTCCTGGAGGTACTGGGTGGTCACGAACAGGAAGGCGCCGAAGCCGCACAGGGCAAACAGTGCCATCACGATCGCGGAACTGAACGGCACACTGCGGAAGAGTCGCAGTTCCAGGAGCGGGTCGGCGCGGCGCGGTTCGTAGCCGAGGAGGCCCACCACACCGAGAGCGGCGACGGCGAGCAGCCCGACGATGACCGGCGAGGTCCAGCCGAGCGACCGGGACTCGATGATCGCGTAGACGACACTGCCCAGGACCAGGACCATCAGCACCTGCCCTACCGGGTCGAACCGGCGTGCCCGCTCGGCCCGGGACTCGGGTACGAACCGCGCGGCGCACACGATCGCCACGGTCACGATCGGGACGTTGATCCAGAAGACCGACCGCCAGCCCAGGGCGTCGACCAGCCCGCCGCCGACGATCGGTCCCAGCGCCAGCGCCAGCCCGGACATCGAGGCGAAGACCCCGATGGCCCGTGCCCGTTCGGCGGCGCCGGTGAACGTGTTCGCGACGATCGCCATGGCCACGGGGTTGAGCATGGTCCCGCCGACGGCTTGCAGCGCACGCGCCGCGATCAGCCAGCCGATGCCCGGCGCCAGTCCGCACAGCAGTGATCCGAGGCCGAAGGCGGCGAGACCGGCCTGGAAGACGCGCCGCCGCCCGACCCGGTCGGCGGTGGCTCCGGCCAGGACGAGGAATCCTGCCAGCACCAGGGTGTAGGCGTCGACGGTCCACTGGAGGCCGGATTCGGAGGCGTGCAGGTCGCGGCCCATGGTGGGAAGCGCAACATTGACGATGGAAATGTCCATCACCACGACGACGATGCTCACGCAGCAGATCGCGAGCACCAGGGACTTGTGGCGCGGGCCCGGCCCGGCCGCCACGGTGGGGTGGAGAACTGGTGAACTCATGTGCCGACGTTAGGATTTAGAGCGTGCTCGAAATCAAGCAGCACTCAGCATCCGGTGCCGCCGAACCGACGGCGCGCCCTGCCGCGGTGCCCGCGGAAGGCGTGACCATCGCCGAGGCGGCCCGCCGTACCGGGGTGAGCGTGCACACGCTCCGCTACTACGAGCGGGCCGGCCTGGTCGTCAGTCCGGTTGACCGTACGAGCGGTGGCCGCCGCCGGTACGGCGAAATCGACCTCAAGTGGATCTTCATCTGCACCAAGCTGCGGGCCACCGGCATGCCCATCAGGGGCATCCGCCAGTACGCCGAACTCGTCGCCGCCGGACCGGGCAACGAGGCGGAGCGGCTCGCCCTCATGGAAGCCCACCGCGAGGACGTCCTCGCCAAGCTGGCGGAGACCCAGGAGAACCTGAAGATGATCGACCGCAAGATCGAGGTCTACCGGGGCCGCCTGGCCACGGGCGACGCCGAAGGGTTCTGGGCGCCCGTCAGGCCCCGTTGAGCAGCGGGTCGCCCCCCGGCGGCAGCAGCACTCAGTTCGGCAACCGCGCGGGGGCGAGTTCCCCGTGCAGCAGGGCCGCGCCCAGCGGTGTGAGGGCGTGGAGGACCGAGCCGCCGTTGCGGTGGCTGTGGGCGAGGTTGGCCTCGCGCAGGGCGGTGACGTGTTCGCTGGCCGAGGGGGCGGAGACCCGTAAGCGGCGGGCCAGTTCGCCGGTGGTCGCCGGGACGTCGAGGGCGGCGAGGATGCGGGCCCGGGTGCGGCCGAGGAGGGTGGAGAGGGCCTGGGGGTGGCAGCCGCGGGTGGTGGCCGGGGCCCAGGAGGTGGAGTGGTCCACGGGGTAGACCAGGACCGGCGGCAGGGCGGGGTCGGCGAGGGCGATGGGTCTGCGCCAGCAGAAGTGGGAGGGGATCAGCCGCAGGCCCCGGCCGCCGAGCCGCAGATCGCGGTCCTGGGGGTAGTCGACGTACAGCACCGGTGGCTCCCAACGGAGCGCCGGGCGGAGACTGTTCAGCAGGGCGTCGACGCCGCTGCGGCAGAGGATGCGGGCGCGGGTCCCGCGGTCGGAGTCGACGGTGGCCGACGCCTGGGTCCAGTCGGGGGCGATCACCGCGCGGTGCACCTCCTGGACGGCCCGGGCCAGTTCGTCGAGCGGTTCGCGGCTTCCGGCGGCCAGCGCGGCGCTCCAGCGCGGGAGCCGGTCCGGCAGCGCGGCGCGCGCTGATTCCGCGGTCAGCCGGACCGGGGAGGTGTCCCGCAGCGCCGCCAGCCCGGCGGCCAGCCCGTCGCGGGCCGCGTCGGGGGTGAGGAAGTCCGGGAAGTAGCGGGCATCGGCCGGCGCCAGTGCGCTGATCAGCCGGGCGGCGCGGGTCAGGCCCCGGGTGTCCAGTTCGCGGCGGGCGCGGGCGCACCAGGCGCCGTAGACCGGCACCCCGCGCCCGGCCGCCGCGACATGGTGCATGGCGAGCACCGTCTCCCACAGGGGGTCGGGTTCGGCGGCTATCCGCACCCGCGCGACATCCCGGTCCTCGAAGTGAATGCGCAACATGCGGCCCCCGCGGCATGCTCATGACCCCGTCGCCAGGGCCCCCGTTCCGGGGCCGGGTCGGACGGCCCCGCCGCCAGACTGCCGGTGCCGAACGGGGGTGTCCAGGGCGAGTGGTGGCGTGGTGGCTGCGCGGGTGGTGAAGCCGGGGAGCGCGGCGCCGGCGGTCAGGCCCCGGTCGCGAGCCGTTCCGCCAGCCGTTCCAGGAAGACCCGCTGACCGGCCACCAGACGTTCCCGCGCCTCGTGCGGGCGGAACCAGGCCACCCGGTCGATCTCCGGGAAGGTGGCGAACACCCCGGACCCGCGCGGCCATTCCATCTCGAAGGTGCCGGGCACCACCCGCTCCGGGTCGAGATCGCTCTCGACGGCCCAGACCGTCACCACCTTGCCGCCCGCCTGGCGGGCCTCGCCCAGCGGGAACGGGCGCCCCTCGGGCGGCGGCAGGCCCAGCTCCTCGGCGAACTCCCGCCGGGCCGCGTCCCACGGCTCCTCCGGCGGTACGTACTCGCCCTTGGGAACGGACCACGCCGCCGTGTCCCGCCGCGCCCACAACGGCCCGCCCATGTGCGCCAGCAGCACCTCGACCGCGTCCGCCGGGCCCCGGTACAGCAGCAGTCCGGCGCTGCGCTTCCCGGCCACGGGGCTACGCCGTCCCGCCGTCGTGCGCGGTGAGCACCGTCTCGACGGTGTCCGCCTCGGCCGCCGTCTTGTCCTCCCGGTAGCGGACGACCCGCGCGAAGCGCAGCGTCACCCCCGCCGGGTAGCGCGAGGAGGTCTGCAGCCCGTCGTAGGCGATCTCGACGACGAGTTCCGGACGCACCGTCACGACATGGCCGTTGTCCGCGACCGCGAGTTCCCCGAGGCGCTCGGTCTGCCAGCCGAGGGTGGCGTCGGTGAGCCCCTTGAAGGTCTTGCCCAGCATGACGAAGCCGCCGTCCGGCGCCCGCGCGCCGAGGTGGAGGTTGGACAGCTTGCCGGTGCGCCGGCCGTGCCCCCACTCCGCGGCCAGCACCACCAGGTCCAGGGTGTGCACGGGCTTGACCTTCAGCCAGGCTGCGCCCCGGCGGCCCGCGCTGTAGGGCGCGTCCAGGGCCTTGACCACGACGCCTTCATGGCCGCGGCGCAGGGTCTCGGCCCAGAACTCCTCCGCGGCCGCGCGGGCGGCGGCGTCGGCCGGATCGCCGACCACCTGGCGGCGCACCCGCAACGGCTCGGGGACCAGCCGGGCCAGTTCCGCATGCCGCTGCTCACCGGGGAGTTCCAGCAGGTCACGGCCGTCGACCGAGAGCAGGTCGAAGAAAACCGGGGACAGCGGCAGGGCGGCCCGTGCGGCGGAGACGTCCACCCGGGAGCCGAACCGTCCCGCGACCCGCTGGAACGGCACCGGCCGTCCCGCGCCGTCCAGGGCGATGACCTCGCCGTCGAGGATGAAGCGGCCGGCCGGCAGGTCCCGGGCCACCGCGGTGACCTCGGGGAGCCGGTCGGTGACCTCGTCCAGGGTGCGGGTGTGGATGCGGACGTCCGGACCGTCGCGGTGCACCTGGACGCGGATGCCGTCGAGCTTCTCCTCCACGGCACAGGCGCCGAGCCTGTCGACCGCCTCGGCCACCGACTTGGCGCTGTGCGCCAGCATCGGCCCCACGGGCCGGCCGACGGTGAGCCGGAAGTCCGCGAGCGCCGGCGGCCCCTCGGCCAGCAGCGCCCGTGCCACGTCCGGCAGCGATCCGGCCAGCATCACGGCCCGCCGGACGTCCGCCGCGGGCACCCCCGTCGCGGCGGCGAGCCCTTCGGCCGCGACGGCGTCCAGCGCGCCCTGCCGCACCTCGCCGGTGAGCAGACCGGTCAGGAACCGCTGCTCCTCCGCCGTCGCCGCGGCCAGCAGCTCCCGGACGAGCCGGAGCCGCTCCGCCTGCGCCCCGGCCCCGGAGACGCCTGCCAGGGCGGTCAGCGCGGTGTCCACGTCGCGTACGGTCAGCGTGGCGCTCTCGGCCGGCGGCACCGGCTCCCGCAGCACGCTCCAGCCGATGCCGATCCGCCCCTGGGGCAGCCGTCCGGCGAGATACGGGATGACCACCGGGACGTCCTCGGGAGCCGCGGCCCGGAACAGCCCGGCCAGCAGCGCGGTCTTCCGCGAACGGGCCGGTGTCGCGGCGACCTCCGCCGACACCTGTGCGAGATGCGCCAGCAGCATAGGGCCATGGTGCCCCCGCGCCACCGTTCCCGCTCCCCCGGGCGGCCGCCGCCGCACCGCGTCCGGGGTGGCCCCGTCATGGTGCGAGGTAGGAGTGGAAGAGGTTTTCCGGGTCCCACTGCGTCTTGATCTCCTGGAGCCGGTCCCAGGTGGCGGGGGTGTAGGAGCGCCGGGCCCGTGCGGGATCGGTCTCCAGGTCCGTTTCCGCGATGTAGTGGGCGCCGTCGCCCCGCGGGTCCACGGCGGCGACCGCGTCCCGCAGCCAGCGCGCGTTGTCCTGGTCGTCGGCCGGGTCGTCCCAGACCGCGTAACACACGAGGTAGGACGCGCCGAGCGGGGCGAAGGCCATGTTCCGCAGCAGCGCGGGGTCCTGGGAGACCGGCTGCACGGGCGAGAGCACCAGGGACTTCCCGGAGGGGGCGCGGGCGACCGCGTCGGCGATCCGGGTCAGCTGGGAGGTGTGGCTCTCCGGGGACCACAGGGTGTCCGCCGCGTAGCGGTGGGCGGGCGGCCAGATCGCCGCGGCGCCCTCGTGCAGTCCGGCGAAGGACACCGGGGCGGGCAGCCGCCGGGTGACGGCGCACTCCCCGAACGGGCAGTCGGCGAACGGCTCCAGCGCCCGCCGGGCCTCCCGGTCCGACGCGGCGAACGCGGTGGCGGAGACCGTGATCCGGGGCCCCGGCGGGGCACTGGCCGTCGGCGGGCCCAAGGCCGCGAGGACGAAGGCCGTCTCGACGTACGGCGGGAGGCGGCGCGCGATCGGCTCGGCCCATTCCGTCACCCGGGCGGCATCGGCCAGCGGGAAGGTGAGGCCGGTCGTCAGGATCGAGGCGGGGTGGGGGTGCAGGGCGAGGCGGAAGCCGGTGACGGCGGCGCAGAAACCCGGTCCGGCGCCCCGGGCGGCCCAGAAGAGGTCCGGGTGTTCGGTGTCGCTGCAGGTGACCGTCCGCCCGTCGGCGGTGACGGCCCGGATCTCCCGTACGTCGGCGCAGGACGCCCCCCAGGCGCGGGAGTTCCAGCCGAGGCCGCCGCTGAGCAGGAAGCCGCCGACCGCCACCGTGGGGCAGTGGCCGACGGGGAACGCCAGGTCCTGCGGGGTGAGGGCGGCGACCAGGTCCTGGCCGGTGACGGCGGGGCCGACCATGGCGGCCGGCGGGCCGGTGCCCTGCGCGGGCGCGATACCGCACTGCCGGAGCCCGGAGAGGTCCAGCAACAGGCCGCCGTCGCGCAGCGGTGAGCCGGACCAGTTGTGGCCGCCGGAGCGGATCGAGACCCGCAGGCCCCGGTCGCGGGCCCAGGTGACGGCGTGCACCACATCCGCTTCGGTGGCGGCCCGGACGAGGAATGCGGGGAAGCGCCGGGGCGTGACCTCGTTCCACACCTGGCCGGTCCGGGCGTCCTCGTAGCCGGGGTCGCCCCGCCGGATCAGCGTGCCCTCGATGTCCGCCGCAACTGCCGGTGCATGTGGGCGCATCGTGCTCTCCTCACCAGATCTGGCCGGTGATCAGGCCGAAGACGCCGATGAACACCGCGTAGCAGAACACCACCACCGCGGTTCCCAGGATCTGCACCCGGCGGGTGCGGGCGCGGGCCGGCACCAGCCAGAAGGCGAGCAGCCGGTTCACCGTCGGCATCAGCAGCCAGGTCAGTGCGCTGACGCTCAGTACGTTGGAGAGGAACAGGCCGATGTACTCCCGGATTTCGATCTTCTCCAGGCCGTACCCCACGGTCAGGTTGAGCACCATCACCGTCGGATAGAGCGCCAGCAGAACGGCCATGGCCTGTTTCCAGTTGGGCGGCGCGGTCCGCTCCTCACCGTGGTCGAACTGGAACCAGCCGCTGAACGACGAGCCGACCTTGCGCACGTCGTAGGAGGTGAAGTAGTTGCTCCCCTCCTCCAGCAGCTTCTTGCGGACGTCGGATCCGAGCCAGTCGTCCAGGTACTCCCGTGACGCGAACCGGAAGACGACGACCCAGTTCGACTGCACGCCCGCCACCGGCTCGAAGAGTTCGGACCCCATGAAGCCCGGTGCCTTCTCCTGCTCCTTGAGCGTCTTCTGCTGCCAGTTGAGAAATCCCTCTTCACAGCCCGGCTTCACCTCGTGCGAGATCACGGCCGTGACGACCTCCGGGGCCTGCTGAGCGGGACTGCCGCCCTGGAGCACCTCCTGCGTCACAGGCCCGTCGAAGAGGTCGCGTGCCGCGTCCAGCAACTCCTGACGGACGGCCGAATCCAGCCATGCGGTCAAATAGTCCATCGCGGAAAAGCGGAATACGGCGACCCATTCATTCGCTTCGCCGGCGCCGGGCGGAAACACCTCGGCGCCCACGAAACCTTCGAATTCGCGGGCCGCCCGGTTCATTCGTTCCTGCCAGTGCTGATACTCGTCGGCCCGGCCTTCGCGCACCTTCTGCGAGGTCACGACGGTGGCGTTGAGGGCCATGGAGTCACGGCTTGCACGGGCACTCACATCGAGTAGCCTAGTACATAAGGGAATTCTGGGGCAAATTGGGCATCTATTTCCATTCCGTTCCGCAGAGGAATCCATGCCGATCGGAGAGTCCGTGATGGAAGACAAAGAACTCCTCGCAGAAGCCGTACGACTGGCCACGGAGTCCGTGGAGAACGGCTGGGGCGGTCCCTTCGGCGCGGTGATCTCGCGCAACGGGGACATCGTCGCCCGCGGCCAGAACCGCGTTCTGCTGACCGGCGATCCCACCGCGCACGCCGAGGTGGAGACGATCCGGAAAGCCATCCAGATCCTCAACCCCGAGGCTCCGTCGATCGCCGTGGAGCATCAGAACGAGAGCACCCTGGCGTATGTCGCCCGGCCCGAAGGGTCACCGGACCCGCTGCCGGAACGCGCCCGGATGCTCCAGGGCTGCTCGATCTACATCAGCGGCGCCCCCTGCCCGATGTGCATGAGCGCCATCTACTGGTCACGGATCGACGCGGTGTACTACAGCTGCGACCTGGACGACACCGCGCGGATCGGCTTCGACGACTCCTTCCAGTACGAGGACTTCCAGCGCCCGCTCGACCAGCGACGCATCAAGATCGAGCAGATCCACCCCGAGCTGGGCGCCAACGCGTATGCGGCATGGACCAACCGGTCCGACAGGCACGCGTACTGACGGTGGGCCACCGACCGCCGCACACCTGTCGGCGGACCGATGACCGTCGGAGGCGGGCCCGTTGCCCCGCCCGCCACCCGAGCCGTCCGGAACCGAGCGTTCCGGGCGGCTCACTCGTACATCACGTACTCCGGCTGCGGCCGCAGCGCCAGCACCTCCTTCGGCGTCATGAGGCGGCTGCCCTCGGCGTCCTCCTCGTAGAAGAGCTTGAAGCCGGTGTGCAGACCCTCGGACAGCCCGTCGACCAGCTTGTGCCAGGTCCCACGCTTGAGGCCGGGCGAGCCTATGCCGTCGGCGCTCTTGATCAGCGCCACCCCGGGCTGGGGGCGCAGCGCCGACTCCCGGCCCACCACCGACGTGGCGACCTGATGGAAGACCAGCGGCTTCTGCGGCAGATCGTGCTTCTCGACCAGCCCGGACAGATAGCGGGCGACCTCGGTCAGCTCCCGGCCGTCGGTGTGCCCGTAGGTGTCGCCCGGCACCTGGCCGGGGTCCATCTCCCACTCCGGGTCGAGGGCGATCCCCACGTCCGGGTGGACGAGCCAGTCGTGCAGCGCCTTGACCTCGCCGAGCACGTCGGCACGGCCCGGCTGGATGTTCAGCAGCAACAGCGCGCGGCGGTCGCGCGCCACCCGGTGGAAGCGGCGGATGGTGGAAGCGGGCGTCCGCGACCGGTACATGCCGTCCGCGCCCGCGCTGGAATTGGCGACCGTCGCCAGGAGTTCGAGCACCGGCAGCGGCTCCCGCCCCGCGGCGTAGGAGTGCGCCACCTTCTCCGCCTCGGCCGCCCGCCGCGCGGGGTCACCGGTCCCGAGCCGGCCGAGCGCCGCGGCACCGGGCAGACCGCAGAACCCGACCAGCCGGTACCGCGGGAACAACTCCCGCCCACCACGCGGGAGTTCGGGACGGCGACGGCGCTTCTCCGGGCGGTCCGAGGACGCGGAGGCGGACGGGCCCGGGCTGCCGCTGCCGGCCGAAGCGGAGGACCCCGGCTCGCCCGGCGGGGAGGCCCGGGACGCGGAGCCGGCCCCCGAGGACGTGCCCCCGCAGGCCGTGAGCAGTCCGAGCCCGGCCGCCGTCGTGGCCGCGAGCAGCTGGCGCCGGCTCGCGTTCCGCGCTGTGACAGGCGTCGCGGGACGGCGTCCCGCCGCCTCGGTCCCGCGTGTCTCCGCGTCGTTCCGCCCTGCCGTTTCGTGCGCCACACTGCCTCCGTTCCCCGGCGTCCGGCCGTTGACCGGACGGCGGTTGTCGAGCGGACCGGTCCACTCCGGTCCGTGCAGTGCGCATCTCCAGCGCCTTCGCGGCAAAACCCGCGGTGGTCACGATCAAGCCACCTTGCTCCCGCTTCGCCCGCCCGCGCCCCGGTCGACCGTGCGGCACCCTCCGGCCGCCCTGTCACGCGCCGCGGCGGCGGGCCGGTCCGCGTAGCGTGAAGGCGTGATCAGGCCCCGACGCCTCGAAGCCCTGGACGCCTCCCCGGCCGCCGTGCGGCGCCGCACCCCGGTCCACCGGCTGTGGTACGCCGCGTACGGCTCCAACATGCATCTCGACCGGCTGACCGCCTACCTGGCCGGCGGCCGGCCGCCCGGCGGGCTGCGCAGCTACCCGGGCTGCCGGGACCCCAGCGGCCCCGCGCGGACGGCCCCGGTCATGCTGCCGGGGCTGCTCTACTTCGCCACCGAATCAGACGTGTGGACGGGCGGCAGGGCCTTCTACGACCCCGACGCGAAACCGGCGGACCACCCGGGCAGGCAACCGCACGAACCCGCAGAACTCCCCGCCCGCGCCTACCTCCTGACGCTCTCCCAGTTCTCCGATATCGCCGCTCAGGAGATGTACCGGGAGCCCGGCGCGGACCTCGATCCGACGGAGGCCGTCACCCGCGGCCGGTCCCGGCTCGGCCCCGGACGGTACGAGACGCTGGTGTGCGCCGGACTGCTCGACGGCTACCCGGTGCTGACCTTCACCGCCCCGTGGCGCAGCGAGGACGTCGCCGGGAACCCGCCGTCCGCGGCCTATCTGCGCCATATCGTGGCCGGCATCGTCGCCTCCCACGGCTGGAGCGTCCAGCAGGCCGGCGCGTATCTGGCGGGCTGCCCGGGAGCCGACGGCCACTGGACGGCGAGCGGGATCGCGGCGCTGCTCAGCGCCCCGCCCTGACCGGCGGCCGGTCGCCCGGCACGCCGTACGCGCGCGTACCGGCCGCCGCCGCGCCCACCGGGGCACACTTGAGCCCTCCGGCCGGGGCCGGCCCGGTGCCCTGACTTCGGTGAGGACCGTGATGAGAAAGATCGTCGTGTCTCTTTCGGTGTCCCTTGACGGCTTCATCGAGGGCCCGGACCGCGACATCGGCTGGCATCTGGTCGACGACGAGCTGCACCGGTACGTCAACGAGCAGCTCCGGACGATGGGCGGCTTCCTCTGCGGACGGGTCACCCATGAGCTGATGGCCGGATTCTGGCCGACCGCCGACACCGACCCCGCGAGTACGCCCCCGATGGTGGAATTCGCCGGGATCTGGCGGGACATGCCCAAGTACGTGTTCTCCCGGACCCTGGCGGACGCCGGCGGCTACAACACCACCCTCATGCGGGACGTCGTGCCCGAGGAGATCATGGCGCTCAAGGCGCAGCCGGGCGGCGATCTGACACTCGGCGGCGCCGACCTCGCCGCGTCCTTCCGGCAGCACGACCTGATCGACGAGTACCGGCTCTACGTCCACCCCGTCCTCATCGGCCGCGGCACCCCCCTGTTCCGGGACGCGGACACCCGGACCGGGCTGGAACTGGCCGGGACCCGGACGTTCGGCAACGGCGTCGTCCTGCTCCACTACCGGTGCGCCGGGGCCGCCGCCGCGGGGTGATCGCCCGGCCCGGGGCCGCACCCCGGGTCAGCGGGCGGGCCGCTGCCGCGGACCGGGCAGTCCGAGCAGGTCGGGGAGGCCGGCGAAGGAGTCGAGCACCCGGTCCGGGGTGCCCGAGGCCGCGCGATGGGTCTCCGGCAGATACTTGCCGGTCTTGACGAGCACACCGGTGAGCCCGCAGCGCTGGGCCGCCAGCACATCGGACTCGATGTCGTCGCCCACCATCAGGGTCTCCGACGCCGCGGCGCCGAGGTGCTCCAGAGCGGTGGCGAAGAACGCCGCGGCCGGTTTGCCGGTCACGACGGCCTCGACCCCGGCGGCGCGTTCCAGGCCCGGCAGAAAGGCCCCGGTGTCGAGGGCGAGCCCGTCCGCCGTGCGCCAGTACAGATTGCGGTGCATGGCGATCAGCCGGGCACCGCGCTGAAGGTGGCGGAAGGCGGTGTTCAGGGCCGTATAGCCGAATTCCGCGCCCGCGCCGCCGAAGACCACCACGTCCGGGGCCTCCGGGCCCGCCGTGCCGGCTCCCTCGTCGACGAGCTCCACACCCGCCAGATCCGCCCGGACCTCGCCGCTGTTGATCAGCAGACAGCGCGCGTCCGGATGGTGTGCGCGCAGGTAGGCGGCGGTGGCGGCGGGTGCGGTCAGGATGTCGTCGACGCCGACCGGGAATCCCTCCCGGGCCAGCCGCTCGGCGACCACCTCGCGGGTCCGCGAGGTGGTGTTGGTGACCAGCAGCAGCGGGATTCCGGCCGCGCGCAGCCGCTCCATGGCCGCGACCGTGCCGGGCAGCGCCTTCCAGGACACGGTGAGCACACCGTCGATATCGATCAGAACCGCTCCGATTCCTTTCATACGCCGACGGTAACCACGGGCGGCCGTGGCCGGGCGGACGACGGGCCCGTCGGCGGCACGACTTGCGGACCCACGGTGGATGGGGTTATTCCGGAAGTGAGGTGTGAACGCAGCTTCCGTCTCCCCTGGCTAGGGGGTGCACACCGTGCTGTTCACTGACCGCGCGGACGCGGGGCACCGCCTCGCCGAATCGCTACGGCACCTGGAAAAGGAGGACCCCGTCGTGCTGGGCCTGCCCCGTGGCGGGGTCCCGGTGGCCTTCCAGGTGGCGCGGGCGCTCAAGGCGCCGCTCGATGTGATCGTGGTCCGCAAACTGGGTGTCCCGTACCAGCGCGAGCTGGGATTCGGCGCCATCGGCGAGGGCGGGGTGCGGGTGATCAGCGACGACATCGTCCGCCGGGGCCGGCTCGAACAGGCGGATCTGGCCTCCGTGGAGCATGCCGAGGCGGCGGAACTCGCCCGTCAGGCGGAGCGCTTCCGCGCCGGGCGGCCACGGCTCTCCCTGGAGGGCCGGACGGCGATCGTGGTGGACGACGGGATCGCGACCGGCGCCACCGCGGCGGCCGCCTGCCAGGTGGTACGGGCCCAGGGCGCGGCCCGGGTGGTGCTAGCCGTCCCGGTGGCGCCTCCGGACGCGGCCGAGCGGCTGCGCGCCGCGACCGATGAATTCGTCTGTCTCTCCACCCCGTTCGCCTTCTCCGCCGTCGGCGAGTGGTACCAGGACTTCTCCCAGACGCCCGATGACGAGGTGGTCTCGCTGCTGGCGCAGGCGGCGGACGGTCCCGAGCCGGAAGCATCCGCGCCGGACCCGGCGGCCGCGGCGGACCGGGACATCGAGGAGGAGGTGGCGATCGACGCCGCCGGGGTGCGGCTGACCGGGGACCTCAGCGTGCCGGCGGGCGCCGGGGCGGTGGTGATGTTCGCGCACGGCTCGGGCAGCAGCCGCCACAGCCCCCGTAACCGGCTGGTCGCCGCGGCCCTCAACGAGGCGGGCCTGGGCACCCTGCTCTTCGACCTGCTCACTCCGGCCGAGGAAGCCCACCGGTCGAACGTCTTCGACATCGCCACCCTCGCCGAGCGGCTGCGGGACGCCACCGGCTGGCTGCGCGAGCGCACCGCCGTACCGATCGGCTACTTCGGCGCGAGCACCGGCGCCGCGGCGGCGCTACGGGCCGCCGCGGCACCCGGTGCGGATGTCGGAGCCGTCGTCTCGCGGGGCGGCCGTCCCGACCTCGCCGAACCGCTGCTGCACGCCGTACGGGCGCCGACGCTGCTCATCGTGGGCGGCAACGACACCCTGGTCATCGACCTCAACCGGGAGGCCGAGGCGGCGCTGCGCTGCGAGACCCGCCTGGACATCGTTCCCGGCGCCACCCATCTCTTCGAGGAGCACGGCGCCCTGCGGCAGGTCGCCGACCTCGCGCGGGACTGGTTTGTCGGCCATTTGGTGAAGCAGGCGTAGCGGGCGCCGGCGCGCTTTCCCTTTCCGCCAAGTCCCTTTCCGCCAACGGCATTCCGTCGGCGGTTTCAGTCGGCCATTCAGCCGGCAGTTTCAATCGATGGTGATCTCGCCCATCTTGCTCCAGCCGTCCGCGCCCTCGATGGTGGTGCTCACGATGTCGGGGGTGTGACGCAGCAGCGGGCGCATCCGCTCGATGCCGGCACGGAAGTGGTCGGAATTGACATGCGCTTCGGCGGCGTCGTCCTTGAATGCCTCGACCAGGACATAGGTGTTCGGGTCCTCGATGCTGCGGGACCATTCGAACCACAGATTGCCGGGCTCGGCGCGGGTGGCGTCGGTGAAGGCGGCCACGTGCTGCGGCCACTCCTCGGCGTACTCGGGCTGCACGGGAAACTTGACGACGATAAAGATCATCCGCCGAGTCTAGATCACCGGATGCCGGACGGAGTGAACCCCCTCAGCCCGATACGCGTGGCTCGGCCTCCTCTTTGGCGCGGCTCAGGGATTTGACGAGCAGCGCCCCGAGCACGATCAGCCCCACGCCCAGCCACACCGGCCCGGCGCCGACGGCGAGCACCACGATGCCCACCGGGGCCAGATAGCCCGCCAGCGGGATGAGCAGGCTGCTCAGCGGGGGTTCGGGCGGGCCGGGCAGATTCTTTTCGCGCAGGGCGCGCGCCCGTACGACGTCCGGGTACCACTGGGTGAACTGCAAGGCCGCGATGATGGCCGCGATTTGGATGATCCAGCCCGTCCACACGTTATTGGAATTGTGCAGGACGAGGTCGCCGAAGGCGCCCGCAATCGCCGCCACCGCGAATGCCGCGCCCCAGGCGGCCGTGATGTAGTAATTCGTCCGCAGAAATCTGGGATCGCTCCACATCTCGCGGGGCACCTGCTCCCGGGCGTACTGCAGGGTGAACGGCACCCGGCAGGCCATGGACCCGAGGGCGATCGTCATCAGCGCGATGTTCGCGACCTCACCCGAGTAATCCTCCAGCCAGCGGTGGGTGCCGGCGGAGGCGAAGATGCCGATGATCGCCATCGCCGCGAAGAACACCACATCGGCGACCTCAAGGATTTTGAAGGAGGATCCGGGTCGGCGAATACGGCCGATGATGACGAGCGCCACGGCGAGGGCCAGCGCTATTCCCACCGCCAGCTCGAAGCGGCCCGGCCCGACGAGGACCGACATCGCGATCCACGGCGACATACCGATGACGGGGCTGTCCAGGAAATGCGACAGCCGGTCACCGGCGGCGGTATCCGTCCGGCCGTGCGACATGGCAACAGCCCCTCCTGGGAGGCGAAACTCCCTTCCACGCTAAACCGCCGCCCGGACTCGCTCTACTCGGGCGCCGCCGCGTACCGCGGGCGCGTCTCCGGGGCGGCTCAGGGGTACTTCAGGGGCGGTTCGGGGAGATCCCTGACGCCGTCGCGGCCCGCGTTCGGAAAGCTGTTCGACATGAGCCTTTCTCCCTTGTCGCGCAGGGCAGTTGTGGGGGCCGCCCTGTCCGGAGCGGTGGTCGCCGCGACGACGGGACCGGTCCGCGCCGCGTCCCGTCGAGCCCCCGCCCCGGCCCCCTCGTCCGCCTCGTCGTCGGGAGGCGGTCCGGCCCGTCCGATGCCGCCCGCTCCCGTCCCCGTCCCGCCGCTGAATGTGCCCGCGCTGCGGGCCGCCCTGTCCGATCTGGAGCATCCGCAGCTGACGGCCGCCCAGCTGCGGGTGAGCGGTTCGGCGGGGCGGTGGTACGGCACCGCGGGCGTCGCCGACCGGTCCACCGGCCGCGCGGTCCATGAGCGGGACACCTTCCGGATCGGCAGCATCACCAAGGTGTTCGTGGCGACGGTGGTGCTCCAGCTCACCGCCGAGCGCCGGTTGTCCCCGGAGACGCCGGTCCAGCGCCTGCTGCCCGGTCTGCTGCCGGCCAGGTTCCCGCCGATCACGGTGACGCAGCTGCTGAACCACACCAGCGGACTCCCCGACGAGCAGGACCCGCCCTACGACCCCTCCTCCCCGGAGGCCATCGCCCGGCACCGCTACGACCGGTGGACGCCCGAGCAGCTCGTGGCGCTGGTGTCACACGGCCGCATGAAGTTCATCCCCGGCACCAAGCAGGAGTACCGGGGCATCAATTACGTGCTGCTGGCGCTGCTGATCGAGCGGCTGACGGGGGGCCGCTACGGCGAGGTCATCGCCCGCCGCATTCTGCGTCCGCTGGGCCTGCGGCGGACGAGCGTGCCCGGCAACGACCCACGGCTCCACGGTCCCCATGTACACGGCTATATGAGGATGACGGACGGGTCCCTGCTGGACATCACCGAGTTCAACCAGTCGGCCGCCTGGGGCGAGGGCGAGATGGTCTCCCACACCGGCGATCTGGACCACTTCCTCACCGCCCTTTTCTCGGGCGAACTCCTGCCGTCGCGCGAGTTGGCGCTGATGTTCACCCTGCCGCCGGACGAGGTGCGCATGGTGGACGGCAGCCCGGCGCGCTATGCCGCGGGCCTCCAGACCGTCACGGTGAACGGCATCACCCTGTGGGGCAAGACCGGCGAACGGTACGGCTACGCCTCCGCCATGTTCGCGACCCGTGACCAACAGCGCCGCGCGGTCTTCTCGTTCCACGCGACCCGGCGCGACGCCACCCAGGCTCAGGTCTCCCAGCGCATAGCGGAGGCCCTGACCAAGGCGTAGCCCTGCATACCGCTGTGGGCTCCGCGCGTCCGCTGGAGTGCGGATGCGGGGAGCCCACAGAGACCTCATCGGCGAGGTCCGGTCACAGCCCTTCGCTCAGGACTGAGGCCGCTTGCCGTGGTTGGCACCGTTCTTGCGGCGGGCCTTCTTCTTACGACGGCGCTTGGATGACATACGTCTCCTTCCTCAGTGACTCAGCGATGCTTTTCGCCGAATTTCTACCACTTCTCAACGGTATCTCGCCCGGCGATCACGAGGCCGCGTACCCAGGACCGCGGGATCGCACCCCACACCGTTCTGTGAATCACCCCACGGAGGTCCCTCCCGCCCGGTCCGCGCCGGCGTCACAGATCGGCCTCCTCACCCATGTACAGCCCGGCGAACGCCTTCGCCGCGGACTCGGAGCCCAGCAGCCGCCGCAGCCGGGCGCGGGCCGCGCCGGCCTGGAAGCGGTCGCCGGACGAGGCGCCGTGCAGCACGTACGACAGCCACTCCGAGAACTCCAGGTACTGCCAGACCCGCCGCAGACACGCCTCCGAGTACCCGGCGAGGCCGCTGTCGTCGCCCCGGTAGTGCGCGATCAGCGCATCGCCGAGCAGCAGCGCGTCGTTGATCGCGAGGTTCATGCCCTTCGCGGCGATCGGCGCGACCAGATGCGCCGAGTCGCCCGCCAGGTGGAGCCGGCCGAACACCATTGGCTCCACCACGTAGTTGTGCATGTCCAGGACCACCTTCTCGATCAGTGGCCCTTCGGTCAGCGACGGGGCGCCGTCGGCGGCGAGCCGGTGGCGCAGCTCGTCCCACACCCGGGTGTGCGACCAGTTCGCGGCGTCCTCACCGGGCGCGACCTGGAGGTAATAGCGGGTGACCTCGGGGCTGCGGGCCATATGGGCGCCGAAGCCGCGCTCATGGATGCCGAAGACCACACCGTCCGAGGAGGGCGGCGCCTCGGCGAGCAGGGCGAGCCAGGCGACGCCGTGGTCATGACGGGTGAGGACCGCCCGCCCGTCGGGGACGGCCGCCCGGGTCACCCCGCGGGCGCCGTCGCAGCCCGCGATGAAGTCGCATTCGATCCGGTGCCGGGCACCGCTCACCGGGTCGGTGTACGACACCGCCGGACGGGCACCGTCGATGTCGTGCAGCGCCACGTCACACACCCCGAAGCGGACCTCGCCGCCCGCCCGGTCCACGTACGACGCCAGCAGATCGGTGACCAACAGCGGCTGCGGATAGACGTAGTGACGGCGCCCCGACAGTTCCGCGGTCCGGATCGTGTGCCGCTCTCCGTCGAAGCGGAACTCGAACTCGCCCTGGGTTGCGGCCCGTTCGAGAAGCCGGCCGGCCAGCCCGCGCCGGTCCAGTGCGCGCACCACCCACTCCTCCAGGAACCCGGCGCGCGGCCGCTGCTCGATGAACTCCCTGCTCTCCGCTTCCAGCAGCACACAGTCGACGCCGGCGGAGCGCAGCAGATTCGCCACGGTGAGCCCGGCGGGACCGGCTCCGACGATCGCGACGCGGGTACGCGTGACGGTGACAGGGGCGGTGGAGGACACGTCGCGGGGTTCCCTTCGGGGTGCCAAGAAAGATCGCACGCAGTATGGCGGTTGCCCCGGAGGGGAGGTGCGGCGGCCCGGCGCCGGCGGTTCATGAGCAGGGTGGTGGCAGCGGCGAGCGGTGCGGCGCCCCCCCCAGGGGGCCGGGCCCCCCGCCCGGTCTGCGGGGCCGGGCCAGTCAGATCTACACCACAGAAGCGGCCCACGAC